>JBBTBY010000103.1 GCA_038043445.1 Spirochaetota bacterium | reverse complement strand
GTGCGCCGTATCTGGGGAACACTGAATGCGGAAGGCCGGTATACCCCCGCGTACGATGTGACGGATGCCGTGAAGGGGACGAAAGATGCAGACGCGATACAGAAACAGCCCGTCGTCGGTCAGCTGGCACCACGGGCATTCTCCACCGCCGAACTGGCAAAATGCAACGGAAGGGGCGGCCCGAAGTATATCGCGTATGAACGCATCGTGTACGATTTCTCCAAAGTGAAATGGGGTTCCCGATATCACACGCCGGCGGCACTGGGGCGTGATAATGCGCCGGCTTTCATGCGTACCTGCGGGGAATGCCACGGTCCCGATGTGTTCCCTCAATTCCCGGTGGTCGGCGTCGTTACGAACGCGAAATAGCGGCGTGAAAGCAGTATTCTTCCAAAGTATCAGCGGATATTCCTTGACATGAACGATTGTTTTTATATACTTCATTGCAATCCAGTGTAACGGCGGAGACAATGGCGAAAATAGTCAGCAAAGAGCAATGGTCCGAAAGCGTGTTCATGTTCGAACTTGATGCCCCGGAGATAGCGAAGCGGCGCAAGCCCGGGCATTTCATCATGCTGCGCATCGCGAAACGAGGCGAGCGAATTCCGCTTACCATCGCCGATGCGGATGCGGCGAAAGGGACGATAACCATTGTCGTGCAGGCTGTCGGCAAGAGCACGAAGGCGCTTTGCACCATGAACGCGGGCGATGATATACCCGATCTCATGGGGCCGCTCGGTCATGCGACGCATATCGAAAAGCTCGGCACCGTCGTCTGCGTCGGCGGGGGCATCGGCGTTGCGCCGCTCCATCCCATCGCCGAGGCGATGAAGGCCGCCGGTAATCGCGTCATCTCGATACTTGGCGCCCGCGAGAAAGGGCTTATCATCATGGAAAAGAAGATGCGCGCGATCTCCGATGAGGTGATCGTCTGCACCGACGACGGGAGCTATGGCGAGAAAGGTCTTGTCACCGATATGATAAAACGTCTCGTCGAACGCGGCGAGAAGATAGATCTGGCGGTCGCTATCGGCCCCGCTGTCATGATGAAATTTGTCTGTCTTACGACGAAACAGTTCGGCATAAAGACCGTCGTGAGCCTTAATCCGGTCATGGTAGACGGTACGGGCATGTGCGGCGGCTGCCGCGTCATGATAGGCAAGGATACGAAATATGTCTGCGTCGATGGGCCTGAGTTCGACGGACATCAGGTCGATTTCGACGGACTTATGAAACGACAGGGCATGTATAAGGAATTGGAGCGTCACGCTGTCGAGCACTGCAAAGCGGTCAGCTGAGTTTCGCGTATCGCTTCTTTCTCGTCCGTCCCGCACGCCGATCGATGATATGTCGTATCGCGAGTATTGGATGCACGAACAGCATACGCGGGCCGGCATATCGCATGATGATCCGTATCTTCTCACGCATGTCGCGGCGATAGCAGTGCGTGGTACAGCCGACGCACGTCGGCTTCTCTTTTCCGAACGGGCATGCGCTGAGGCGATCTTGTGCGTACGCCGAGAGCGCTATGCAATCCGCGCAGGGCGTGGAACGCTTGTGTACTCCGCGGCAATAGAGCGCTATCATCGCGGAAACGGTTCTTTCTTCGCGCTGTAATCGTGTCATTGCAGATGATAATATAAAAAATTCGCGTCCTTGCAAATTCGACGGCTCCCGATAATATGCACCTCGTGCAAGGAGCGTTCAATGATACATGAGAACATCGAATTCCATAACGTTGTGATGGAGCCGTCCCCGACAGGCGGCATGATGCTCCCGCGATATCCGAGCGCGGTGCGCAATGCCTTCTCCGAGCGCGGGCGCTTCGTGGCGATGGAGTCGACGGGCGGCGAGATGCGCTTTGTCACCGACGCGAAGAACGTGCGCGTGTATCTGTCTTCCGTCGATAATGACGCTGATGTCCACGTCTATCGCGGCGATTTTTTTCTCGCGACGCATACACTGTCGAAAGGGCAGGTGAGCGTCATTCACCTCGAACCCCCGGCACGTTTCAATGAGGTTGCGGATGCCATGGTCTCCCGGGGCGGTTTTTCACCATCGGTATGGCGCATACGGTTCAACCGCGCATGCACGGTGTTCCACGGGCTCGATGCGTTCGGTCATGATGTACGCCCGCCGAAGAAGGATGAGAAACCTGCAAAGACGCTTCTCTGCTACGGGTCATCGATAACCCACTCGAATGCGAACGGTTACCCCGCGCATGCAGCTCGCATTCTGGGAATGGACGTGTATAACAAAGGACTGTCCGGCGCCTGCCAATGTGAGAAAGAAGCCGCCGACTATATCGCTTCGCTTCCGTTCGATGCGGCAACGCTCGAGCTCGGCGTCAATATGCGCGGCGGGTATACGACGGAGGAATTCAAGCGGCGTGCGGAGTATGTCGTCGAGAAAGTCATGGCCGCTGGAAAACCGGTGTTCCTCATCACGATATTCCCGAATTTCTCCGACTTCGCCCGCGAGAGCAATATCGAGACCGTTCGCGACAGGGAATACTGCGATGTGCTCCGCGATCTGACCGCCTCGAAAAGAAGCGACAGACTTTTCCTCATTGAGGGAAGTGATGTGCTCTCCGATATCACCGGGCTTACCTGCGATCTGATACATCCATCGGACTACGGCCATGCGCATATGGGGGCCAATCTCGCACGGCTCATGCGGGAGAAGATCGCATAGACGAATGTTCCTGAAAAGCTGCGGAGGGATGAGTGGGCCAGGGGTCATGCCCCCTTGTTTCTATATCTTCTGCCAATGTACTGATATCGGTAAGCACATTTGACATCGCTGATATTTTTATTTCACTACTAGCGACGCATTGTACTTATATCATGACGAGAGGATATCATGCGTTTGCACTATCTCTGCCACGTCGATTTTGAGCGTCTGGGCGTCATCGATACGTATGCTCACGAACGCGGATATGCCGTATCCAATACCGATCTTTTCGCCGAGGAGGCGCTGCCGGCGGTACGCGATATCGATGCTCTTTTCGTCATGGGCGGACCGATGAACATTTACGAGCACTACCGGCATCCGTGGCTCGGCCGGGAGAAGGCGTTCATAAGCAAGGCTATTGCTGCAGGGAAAAAGGTCATCGGCATATGCCTCGGCGCACAGCTCATAGCCGACGTGCTCGGCGCTACCGTTACGCGCAATGCACATCGTGAGATAGGATTTTTCCCGGTCACGGTGACCGCATGCGGAATGACCACGGTGTTCGGTGCGCTGCCGGCACTGTTCACCGCCTTCCATTGGCACGGCGATACGTTCTCGCTCCCGACCGGTGCCGTCCATTGCGCATCGAGCGAAGCGTGCGAGCATCAGGCGTTCACCTACGGTGACAATGTCCTCGCGATGCAGTTCCATCTCGAGTATGCATACGAGAATATCGTCGCCATGAACGCCCATTGTGATGAAGAGATCGCAGCGGGCGGGGATCACGTCCAGAAGCCGTCCGAGATCCTTGATCGGAAAAAGATAATCGAGGCGAACAGCGATCTTCGCATATTGCTTGACCGTTTTCTTCCGAAGGAGATGTGATGAGCGGACACAAATTCGACCCGAACATGATCGATACGCTGAACGATCATTCGCGCCTGACGCGGATGAAGCCCGACGAGCTCTGGGATGCGTTCGGGCTTTCAGCTCCGCATGTGCTCATTGACATCGGCGCTGGTACCGGCATCTTTGCACGCCATTTTGCCTCGAAGCTGTCCGGTACGGTATATGCCTGCGACAGTGCTCCGGAAATGATAGCGTGGATGGAAGAGCATATTGTTGCGGAGACACGAAAGAGGATAGTGCCGACGCGCTCGGAAGAATCGGTGATACCGCTTAAGAACGGTATTGCCGACCTCGTATATCTCATTGCCGTATATCATGAGCTTCATTCGCCCGCGGCACTCCTCGCGGAGGCCAAGCGCCTTCTCAAAAAGGGCGGTGTCATCGCTGTAGTCGATTGGAAGCCGGGCTCCACCCAGCATGGTCCGCCGGCAGGGGAGCGTGTGAGCCCGGAAGACGTCATCGATGCTTTTTTGCGTGCGGGCTTTTCAGATGTTACACAGCATGATATACTGGAAAGCCACTATGTCATTACCGCGAAAAAATGAGCAACGATAATCGCATCCGCATAAAACGCTATCGCACGGCCAGCGGCCTTCCGATACTCGCCGGCCAGAGCGACATAAGCAATGATGAACTTACGTTCCGCGTTGCGAAGCAGAACGATCTGTGGTTCCATATACATGGCTTTCCCGGGAGCCATGTCGTTCTCGTGTGCGGGGAGGGCGAGCCGTCGAAAGCCGATATCGAAGAAGCGGCTGGCATCGCCGTCTATCATTCGAAGATGCGCGACGGCGGTGCGGTCGACGTATCGTACTGCTTTGCGCGCGATGTGCATAAGCCCGCGGGGGCAAAGGACGGATCGGTGAATATCAAGAACGAGAAACGGGTGAAAGTGAAAGCACTTGTACTCACCCCGGAAGAGTGATATGGATTTTTCCGTCAGTCCCGAAAAACAGCAGGCCTTGCAGGAACGTATGGCGAAAGCGGGCATTCTCGAGCGCGATATCGATGAGCGGTTCATCCGTGCGCAGGGTCATGGCGGGCAGAACGTGAACAAGGTTTCGACCGCGGTCCATATCAAGCACATTCCGAGCGGTATCGAGGTGAAATGCCAGGTGTCGCGGTCGCAGGTGTTCAACCGATTTATCGCGCGGCGCATACTCGTTGAAAAAATGGAAGAGCGTATACACGGCGAGCGGTCGGCGGCACGCATGCGTATCGAGAAGATACGGCGGCAGAAGCGCAAACGCTCCCGGCGCGCGAAGGAGAAGATGCTCCAGAACAAGCATCATCATTCGGCGAAGAAAGAGATGCGCCGTTCCTGGGGCGGCGATTGATCGGATAGGGGAATAACGAAAATAACGAAATGCGGTAGTTTTCTGTCGATCCGGTTTTGACCCGGAATTTGACGCAATCCATCACTATGCTATAATCACCCGGCACTCGCGAGCGTGGCGGAATTGGCAGACGCGCCAGACTTAGGATCTGGTACCGCAAGGTATGGGGGTTCAACTCCCTCCGCTCGCAGATGGAATTTATCGATATAGCGAACAAAGCGGGAGCCTTCGCCGTGCGTGCATCGCGGTGGCTCACCCGAAAGAGCAGACGCGAACTTGTCGCGTCGATATACCTGAAAGGTGACGGCATCGAGATCGGTGCGCTGCATCTGCCGCTTCCCGTACCGCGTACTGCGCACGTGCGCTATGTTGACCGTATGAGTGCGACCGATCTCAAGAAGCAATACCCCGATCTTGCGGGGAGAAAGCTCGTCGATCCGGACATCATCGACGACGGTGAGCGGCTTTCCACGATAAAGAACGGATCGCTCGATTTCGTCATCGCCAATCATTTCATCGAGCATTGTGAGGACCCGATTTTTGCGCTTGCCAATATGCTCCGTGTGCTCAAGCCCAGCGGCATGCTCTATCTCGCCGTTCCCGACAAGCGCTTTACCGATGACCGCGACCGTGCCGTTACGCCGATAGCGCATCTTATGCACGATTTTGAGCACGGCCCGAAGGGATCGCGTACCGGGCATTATAAAGAATGGGTCACCTTGGTGAATAAGAAGGAAAAACCCGCTGATATCAAGGCAGAGATGAACGAGCTCATGGCGATGCGGTATTCGATACATTTTCACGCGTGGACATTCGATGCGTTCCTCGAACTCCTCGTATCGCTCAAGGATACGCTCCCCGCGTTCGGCATTGTGCTCGCGTGGATGAACGATGAGGACGGCATATTCATTCTGCAGAGGGCCGACGACGGCGGTATGCGCCGGTCGGCAAAGAAATGCTGGCAATAAATCCCGGTATCGCATATACTGTATGCACCAAGAGAGAGGAGCGCGTCATGAAAAGGGCTCTGCTATTCTTATTATCTTTTATATCGATGATACCCCTTGCCGCCCAGACGAACACCACTCCGGCAAGAACAACGCCCCCCGTACGTTCCGCGGATAATACGACCGTGCTCACCGAAGCGGATTTCCTGCGCTATCATGCCGCATCCCTTGCCGAGCTCCTCCGCCATGTTCCCGGTGTACAGGTGCGTCAGCATTCATCGTTCGGCGGGCGTACGACGGTGTATCTTTCCGGCATGAGCGCGGGCGCTGTCGCCGTATATCGCGACGGCGTGCTGCTCAATCCCGGTTCCTCCGGTGACGGCGCCTGCGATATAGCCCATATCACGCTTGACGGCGTGGAACGAGTGGAGATAATACGCGGCGTGCAGTCGGTGAAATTTCCGGGTGCTTCTGCAGGCGTGATACATGTCGTGAGCAAACGCGGCGGTGTCGGGCAGTCGGCATCGCTTTCGCTCCGCGGTTCATTTCCGGAGGGGTTCTATGGCGCATTCAATGCCGCTGCGGGTATCGATCAGGCCTATTTCAGCCTGTCCGCATCGCAGCTTCTTACGCGCGGCGAGTCGCGGGCGATACACTTCGACGGGCAGAACGCCCCCGGCATTGAGCGCGATGGGTACAATCGTTCCCTCGTGCAGGCGTCCGCCGGCGTCAACCCCGGCTCCGATCTCTGGTTCGCCGTCAGCATGTATTATCAGAACGCCGATGTGTCGCTCGATGACCGCGCATATGAGGACGATCCCAATCGTGCCGTGAACGATAAACTTATTGCCCTCGACGCGCGCTATTCTCAGTCGTTGACTCCCTGGTGGAAACACGCGATCATCCTCGACGCCGCCGTGGAGGAGCGCAATGAGCGCGATGCGACCGATGCTTTCGATGCCGGTGAATCGCTCTCGGCGTTCGACCGTACTTTCGTGGGGTCGCTGAAATGGCAGAATGTTTTCACGATGGGGGATTTCAATAAGCTTAACGCGGGCGCGGAATTCCTCATGAACATGCTTTCGCATCATTATGACGCGCAGAATTTCGAAGGTATGACATCGATCAAGGACGAGGGTAATGGATACATGCTCGCCGCCGCTTCCCTGAGGGATACGGCGGTCTTTTTCAAAGCGCTCACCATCGACGCCGGCGTCCGTTTGAACTGGGATATCAGAACGAACCTGAACATTGACTACCGTGTTGCTGCGCTGTTCACGATGAACGCCGTAGGCATCGATGTGCATGCGGCATACGGCCATGCCACGCGGTATGCGAGCGACAAACAGCAGCTTATGTCCGTAACACATGGCTCACTCGCCCCGGAGATCACCATGCATGCGATCGAGGCGGGCGTTCGGCAGCGTATCGGCGGCATGCTTACCATGGATGCGTTCGGCAGCTACAGCATACTGACCAATGTGATAAGCTATGACATCAATACGGGTTCGTACACCAATGTCCCCGGTGCGAGCATTTTGAGCGCGACGGTGGAGCTTGCGTTCAAACCGGTAAGTCGTTTCACCGCGGCTATCAACTATACCTTCGTGCAGGCGAATTATCTCCCAACGGGTGTTATCATGCCGGAACGCCCGAGGCATTCGGCGCATGCGGATATCGCGTTCGAGCCGTTCGAGAAGTTCCTTATTTCCCTGGGGCTCCATTATGTCGGACCGCGTACTGAGCTGTTGACTACGGCCGGTACGAACAGCTGGGTAGCGCTCCTCGATCACGGCCTTGTCGATGCCGGTGTTTCCTACACGTGGGAATTCATCGATCTCTTCGTGAAGGCGGAGAACATCCTTTCGCTCATCCCGTCGCTTCGCCCTGCCGTGGATGTGGCGGGATATTACGGGTATCCGTTCGCGTTCACCGTAGGCGCAACTGCGCGCTTCTGAAGTCATCGCATGATGGTGGGCACTGCCGTGCGCAGCGATGGAGTAGCATGACAACGATCGTTCTTATCACCGGCGGCGCACGCTCGGGGAAAAGCACCTATGCTGAGCGATTGGCAAGCGCTGCGGTCCGGCGTTCCGCTCTGAAGCGCCCGGCGGCATATATTGCCACAGGCATGGCGCTTGACGATGAATTTAAAGAGCGTATAGCTCATCATAAGGCCCGCCGCACGACCGAATTCACTTCGTATGAAGAGCCCTATGCCATAGACAGCGCGGCAGCGCGTGCGTTCGATCGCCATGATGTAGTGCTGCTTGAGTGCGTCACAACGTGGCTCGGTAATATGCTCTGCAAGCCGAGCGATGATGCGCATGTGTACGATGTCGTTTCGAGACTGCTTTCCGCTGCGGGGGTATCCTCGACAACGGCAGAGGACCCGATCGATATGCTGCGGACGGGGACACTTTCCGCGGGGCCGGTGGATGCCATTGCGGGGGCCGGACGCGTACTTATCATTGTTTCCAATGAGCTCGGGCTCGGTATCGTGCCTGCGGATGCGGAGAGCCGCCGCTATCGCGATATGCACGGTCGTATCAATCAGATGATAGCCTCCGCCGCCGGCATCGTGGTATTCGTCGCTTCCGGTGTTCCGGTGAGGCTCAAATGAAACTGCTGTCGTCCTTCTTTCTCGCGTTCTCGACATTGACCGCATTGCCCGTGCCATTCCCCCGTGCGAAGCTGCTTGGGCGTGCATTGCCGTTCAGCGACAGGATACTAGCGCGCTCGGCGATATTCTTCCCGCTCGTGGGCTTTGCCGTCGGCGGTCTTGTGTATGGAGCATGTATCCTCCTTTCCGCCGTATCGATGCACCCGGCAGGAATAGCGCTTACTGTGCTTGCATTGCCGTATCTTGTCACGAAGTTCTTCCATTTCGACGGATTGTCCGATGTGCTCGACGGTTTTCTCGCGAACCGTACGCAGCCGCAACGCCTTCGCATCATGAAGGACAGTCGTGTCGGCAGTTTCGCCGTTGGCGGGCTTACGCTCGTGATGTTAGCGAAATTCCTTGTCCTTTTCGGATGGGCGTCGTGTCCGGCGCTTTTTCCGTACTGCATCACCTGGTTCGCGCTTTCCCGCTTCGGCGTCGTGCTGCTCGCATTTTCATCGCGCTATCCGCGTACCGCAGGAACGGGTAAGCCGTTCGTGGGTAAGCTCTCAGCTCCCATCGTTCTCGCTGCGGCGGTCGTTCTGATCGCGGGCATGATACCGGTCGCGATCACAACATCGATACCTGCAACCGCCATGTTGTTGGGCACTGCCGTACTGGGCGTGTTCATCGTCCGTGCGTGGTCGTATCGGAAGATAGGCGGCGTTACCGGCGATGTGCTCGGGGCATACATCGAGATGACGGAGCTTTTCCTCCCGGCGGTACTGCTCATCTGTGTGCGTTGCTCTGGCACATGATGCCGTTCACGATCGGCACGACATCGTATATCATCCCCGAACCGAACGACAATCTCATTGCGAACGTGCGATTCCTGGTCGGGAAGGTGAAACGAATTCAGCTCCTTTTTTTCGGCAAGGACTATCTCGCCGAACTCATGAGCGCGGACATTATCGAACGCCTTACGGAGATACGCGCGGCATCACGGATGGAATATTCCGTGCATCTGCCCATCGATTACGATCTTATGAACGAGCGTACGGATGTGTCCCGTGCCGCCGATCATATTGCGCATATCGTCGATGTGATGAAGGTCGTCGGCGTGAACGATTTCATACTGCATGTCGACCGCTCCGAGAATTTCAAGTATCCGGAGGTGGCGCTCACCGAGGCGAACCGCCGCCGAATCGAAGCGGTGCTCGATGCCGTCGATGCCGCCGTCGACCCGAAGCATGTGTTCATCGAGAATGTCGGCTTCGACCTTACGTACTTCGCGGCGGCGATAGCAAAGCGCGGTCACCCGATATGCATGGACTTAGGGCATCTCTACCGCTTCGGGCACAGCATGGATGCCTTTGTCGATACATTCGGCAGCGCGATACAGGAAGTGCATCTGCACGGTATCATCGACGGGAAGGACCATCGAGCGTTCCCCGGCGACGGGGCTGTGGATGCGGCGCGAGTGATGGGATTTCTGCGAGCATACCGCGGCTCAGTGATCATTGAAGTGTTTAATGAGATCGATCTGAACGATACACTCATGTATCTGAATAATCCCCAGCTCCCGGACCAATGCTCTTCCGTTAAGAAAAACTCCCGGACATGAATCTTTCAGACTTTGTGAGGGGAAAAGAAGGTCTCTCACGGAGCCCACGGAGCTCACAGAGGAGAATCCAGATATTTCTCCGTGAGCTCTGTGAACTCCGTGAGAAAAAATCATGGATTACTGCTCTTCGGTCTTTAAGATAATGGAACCACAAAGATGCAAAAATACAATGGCACTGATTTCCGAAGGATGTGATGATGAGCGTAGAATTGAATTTTTCCCTCGACTGAATGGGTTGTCCCCCGGCCCTTTCCGCGGCTTTGGCCATCCGTGCGCGAGTCGGCATCCATGCCTCGCGCGAGCTGGCGCGTCCTTGCGCCACGCATGGCCGCCGAGAGCTCGACATCCTTGGCGCATGCCTTCAAAAAGGGAAAGGGGAGCAGTGGATTCTTATCGATGGCGGGTTGATTCAGAACTGTGCGAGGAATTCCACGTCGTTCTCGTAGAACATGCGGATATCGGTTATCCCGTACTTTATCATCGCCACACGCTCCACGCCCATGCCGAAGGCGAAGCCGGTGTACTTCTTCGGATCGTAGCCGACGTGCTCGAACACGGCGGGGTGTATCATGCCCGCGCCGAGAAGCTCTATCCAGCCGGTATTGCCGCAGGTTCGGCAGCCCTTTCCCTTGCAGACCACGCAGGTGGCGCTTATCTCGGCACCCGGTTCGACGAAAGGAAAGTAGTCGGGGCGAAGGCGTATTTTCGTCTTTTCGCCGAAGAGGCGCTGGAAGAATGTTTCAAGACAGCCCTTGAGATGGCCGAAGGTGACGCCCTCATCGACGAAGAACCCTTCGACCTGATGGAATACCGGCGAGTGCTTCGCGTCCACCGCATCGCGCCTCGCCGTTTTTCCGGGCGAAACTATCGCAAGCGGCGGCTTTATCTTTTCCATGACGCGTATCTGCATGGGTGATGTGTGCGTACGAAGCAGCCTGTCCTTTGATACGTATATCGAATCGTGGCTGTCGCGTGACGGATGATATGACGGAATATTGAGCGCCTCGAAATTATGGTACTCATCTTCGAGTTCCATGCCCTCAACGGGGGAGAACCCCATGCCCTCGAGCACCGATACTATCTCGGCCTGCATCTTCGTGATGATGTGCAGATTACCTGTTGCGGGAGTTCTGCCGGGGAGCGTAATGTCGATGCGCTCCTTCTCGAGCGATGAGGCGTATGCTGCTTCGGAAAGGGAATCCTTCTTCTGTGCGAGCGCGGACGATACTTCGTCCTTAAGCGCGTTTATCTTCTGACCGGCGGCGGGGCGCTCCTCGGCGGAAAGTGTTCCGAGCTCTTTCAGGAGATCGGTTATCTTCCCTTTTTTGCCGAGATACAGGACACGCACCTCTTCCAGAGCAGCGTTGTCTTCGGCTGCTGCAGTTGCAGCGAGTGCGGATGTCCTGAGCGATTCGATTGGGTCCATTGCGATGTTTCCTTGAATTGTCGAGCGGCATTATAGCAGAGAAAACGTACGAATGCAAATCGCTTGCCTTTACAAGCCTTCGTCATATAATCGGAAGTCGATAGTATCCATGTATAACGGAGCGCAGATGCGTCGTTCATCGGAACTGTTCGGCAGCCTCATGAGCGGGCTTTCGCTTACCGTCCTTGAGCACGGTTTTTTCACCGGCGATGTGTGCTGGAATTTCAAGGGCATACGCTCTCCGTTCAGCCGCCTCTACTGCACCATCGGCGGAGACGGCGCCGTGATACGCGGCGGTACACGAACACGGCTCCGTCCGCGGCGGGCATATCTCATCCCGCTCAATACGGCGAACGATTACACCTGCACCACCGGTGTGGAGAAATTCTTCATCCATTTCCGGCTCGAGGCTTTCCCCGGACGCGACGTGTTCGACGGTGTGGAGACGGTGATCGAGACGCCGTTCTACGATACGGAGCTCACTGCCCTGCAGGAAGCCGTCGGTACGCAGCGGCTGAGCGCCATTGTGAACGCGAAAGGCGTGATATTCAGCATACTGTCGCGGCTCATTCCGCCGTCGGGAGGGGTGAGCCCGCTCATAAAGGTGCGTGATAAGTATCGTGTGCTGTTCAGCGCCATCGACCGTGCGGATTTCATGGCGGTTAAGCTTTCCGCAGTGGCAGAGGATATGGGGCTTTCGCATGCAGCCCTCTCGCGGAATTTCAAGCGCGACACCGGCATGACGCTCACGGCGTACCTTGCTGCGAAGGCCATTGACCGGGCCCGCGAGGAATTGCTTCTCACCGATAAGAAAGTCCGTGAGATAGCCGCCGGTCTCGGTCTTGGCGATGAGTTCTATTTCTCCCGCTTTTTCAAGAAATATACGAAGCTTTCCCCGGCCGAATATCGTGAGCGCAATGCCATGCGCTGAGCCGTCTCGGTGTTCTCATTTTCCGAGACCGAGCTTCCTGTCGATCTTCACCTTCGTGACCGAGAGTATTTCCGATGTGCCCACGCGTACGAGCTTAAGGAATATCTCATAGTCCTTCCCGGTGTAGCATTGCCCGATGATGAGGTATTCAGCACCGATGACCTTGCCGATCTTCGCGGCGTTCTTTTCATCGGTAAGCCCCGTGAGCGTAAGTTCGAGCTCCTTCATTATCTTCTGCATGTCCTTGCGTTCCACGAGCGTGAACGTCTTGTTCCTGCTCACGACGAGGTTGAGCTGTTCTGCGAAATACTCCGCATCGGCGGCGAACGATCTTTCGGCGCTGAACGGCAGACAGGACACGCTTTTTCGGTCACCGAGCGCCAAGGATGAGTAGTCGATGAGCTGTGAGAGCGCCATGTCGAAGAGCTTCATGAGCGTCTCCTCGTTCTTCTCGCCCCCCTTGACCGCGGTGAAATGCTCGTCGCTGAAGGCGCGCGGGTCGTCGGCGAGATGGGAGAGCTCTTCGCGGGCAAACCCCATGATGATGGTCTCAAGCTTATCGGTCACGAAATTCGCCCCGGTGTGATGACTCACGCTCTGCTCGCGTCCGCCATCGCTTTCGCCGCGTTCGCCGTAGGTGAGGAAGATGTATTTTGCATAGGTGTACTGCGATATCTGGCGGAGAATATATTCCCCTTCAATGGGAAGTCCGCCGGTGCCCACGGAATATATCTTGATGCCTTTTTTCGCGGCATCCGCTGCGGCACGGCCATAGGTGTACTCATCGTTATAGTCAAGATGTGCCTCGGCATCGGTGATGATGAAGGCCAGACGCACGCCGTCGGTGTTCCATGCAAGGCCGTTGACCGCATCCTTCAACGCCGACTGGAGGTCTTCGGGTGTATCGCCCCCGCCGTCAGCGGAGACGGTCGCGAGTTCTTTCTGGAACGCGGTCAGATCGGCGGTGAGGGGGACGGTCTTTGTCACATAATCATCGCCGCGGTCGCGATAGAGCACCATGCCGAAGCGCACCCTGGGCTTTGACGGCATCGATGCGATGTTCATCTTTATTATCTCGATGGTATCCTTAAGACGCTGAATCTCCTCGCCCATGCTGCCGGTGGTGTCGAAGATGAAGACGATATCGAGCGGGGTGTTCGCCGGGAGCACGCGTTTCGAATCGAAGGCGAGGGTGATGTCGCGTTTGCCCGTACGTGTGAACGACGCTTCGCCCTTCTGCTGCCCTTTGACGGCGACGGCTTTATACGCAGCGGCATTCCCGTATTTCGCCGGAAAGAACAGGAATGTGCCGTCGGCATACGTAGTGCCGGAGACAAGGGATGTCCCCGCGGCGTCGCTTACGGTGACCTGTGCATTGGGGATGGAACGCCCGTTCACATCCTTTATAGAGAGGATGTGTCGTTCCTGTACGGGAATATCGAAATGACGGACATGTTTGTACTTTTCGAGGAAGCCGATGAAATAATTGAACTGTTTATTGTCGTCGGCGTACCCTGCCTTGAGGCCGGATGCCGATGGTACGCTTGTTGACGGGGACGTGCGGGATATTTCTGCGGGGCGTGTGCTTCCGCCAAGGGACGCTTTTGCAACGGCTTCCTTGTCGCCCGGGCGGTCGCGCCTGCGATCTTCTGCATACCCGTCGCCTTCTGTCCGACCGAGATCTTTCTTTACTTTTACTTCACCCTTCGGTGCATGTCCGGTAACGGTTGTCGTGGCCGTGATATCGTCAGCGGTCTTCGTGTTTTTTTCGTCAATGCGAGCATTCGTCGTCTGTGCGCAGCTGAACAGGAACGCGCCGATGATAACGGCAAGCGTTCTCGCAATGTGCATGGTTCGCATGTGTTCCTCCACCGAGATCCTTTGTTCATTGAGTATAACGCGTTCCGATGAAAAAAGTAACAACCGAACGCTATCGGTCTATGAACAGCCCGCCGATAGAGAAGGTGTAGAATATCACATGCTCAGGCAGGAGCATGCCGGGTACGAGCATCGACGGACGTGAACGGAATGTGTAATTCACATCGATCTCTATGGTCGTTCTGTCGAAGAGCTTGAACCGCGGGGTTAATCCAGCCATGCCGCCGATGCCGAACCGTGTCGTGCCGCCATAGGTGGATATGACGGCCTCACAGGCGGCGCGCGCCGACAGAGAGAAGAACCCCGTATCGAAAAGCCACTGTTCTACGGCGGGGATGAACTTGCCGACGAACCCGTTCTGGCTGTAGTAAAATTCATTGCATTCCTTCAGCACGATGAACGTCTTCTTCTCGTTCATGGCGATAATGAGCGTGTTCTCATTGAATACCGGCATACGGTAGGTGATGAAGTTCGTATCACTGTTGCGATAATAGACGCTCATTCCGTTGTCGTAATTCACATAGGTATCGAAGATAAGTGTATCATCGCTGTTCTTGATGATGAGGCCGACGCCGGTATTCCAGGTATGCGTATCCAAGTGACCATACCCGGATACCGGTTCGAGATATGCCGTCGGGTTTTGTGCAATGAAATTACTGATAGCAATGACCCCCGCGATGTCCGTCCCTTTCACGAGCGATACGCTGTTCATAGTGTATCCGCCCTGTATGCCGATGCTGAAATTGTCATTGAACGCAAGACCGAGCCCTCCGACAATGATGGTGTGAAACTCCTGTGCGCCCGCGTACCCCATGAGATTAGTGTCCACGAGTCGATTATTCATGTTCCCATATTTGTATTCGAACGATGCGCCGAGTCCTTTTACGAACGGTACGAATGCGCCGAAATTCATCGTATAGCCTGCTTCATTCACTCCATAGGTTGGCGACACCCAGCGTACCGCCTGCCGCTGATAATTACGACTGTCCTGGCCTTCAAGGTTCAGCCACGATCCTGACAGGTAATAGCGGTCCGTTTTCGCGACACCGAGATATGCGGGATTAATGAACGAGCTGTAGCGTTCCGGCAGCACCTTGAACTTCGATACATTGCCGGAGAGCTTGTTGATGAAGGCTTTCACCACTTGGTTCTCCGGGTCGAGCGTGCGCGCGGCGGCGAGTTCTTCCTTCGCTTTCGCCGTATCCTTGCGGTCATAGGCATCGATACCCTTCGCGAGTTTGACGACTGCATTTTCGTTCATTGCTTTCTTTGATGTAATGCTTTCATCGATGGACCTGTCAACATCGAGCTTGAGCGTGGTGAGAATGTCCTTTGCGAAGAACGCGCTGATGTAGGGGTAGTTCTTGCCCGGCTCGGTGAGCTGTTTGCGCCAGACGACCTCGCCGCTTTCCACTTTCGTCATACGCAGGCTCAGCATGAGCGAACCGGCCATATCGACGATCTCACCGAAGACGATGTAATCGCACGCGAGTATCCTGCCCGCTTTTACCTGGTCCTTCTCGGCAACGGCACCCGTTAATGAGAGCTCCATCTCCTTGAAGAGTTCGTTGCGTCGTTCGCGTTCGACAAGGCGCACCTTCGGTGATTTCTTCACCTCATAGGCGATAAGCTCGGAAAACCCTTTCCCGAGCGGCTTGAGATCGGGGTTGCTCGATGTGACGGTGAAGTCGTTGACCGATATCTTGTTCTCACGCGATGGTCCGGCCGTCATGCCTGTCGCTGAAAGATCGCGCTCTGCCGCGAGGGAAGCATTGTCATCGACATCGATGATCTTTTTTACCGCTGATTTTTCGACCTCGAGCACGCCGAATCGTTTGGTCTTGATGCGGACCGTGGTGTCCGTTTCCTTGACAAGGCCTTTCAGCACTTCGCCGCTGTCGAGGATGACCATTTTCTCCTGGGGAGTGACGATGGTCGTCAGACAAAGTGCTGCGATAATGGCGATGCGTGTCGTTCTCATGGTGCCCTCCGCGGCTGATGCCGGTCGCTATGTTGATGTATGCGCTGTCAGTGGAATCGGCTCCCGAACAGGTACTTATCCGATTTGTCGTCGAATCGGCACCACTGTACCGAAGCGTTGCGCTCGAATCGGTTCCCGTTCGGAAGGGGGAGCGATATCGTGAGGGTTGTACCCTCGGTGCAGGGGGTGTCGGCAACGATGCACATCCCGTTCCAGGAAATATCAACCGACAGCCCTTCAGTGGGCACGGCATCCGTTCCCCGGCAGAGAAAGCTCACCGGTCCGCGCATCGGCGTCCGCGGTATGCTCCTGCGGTCAGAATATCCTTCGTGTTCCGAGCATTGTACCGGCATTGCACATTCCAGTTCGGTATGTGCTCCAGTATATAGTGCCTGCCCCCATCGTCAATACCCCGGCGTGGTCTTCGTATTCCCCTGCAGCGTTCTTGCATTCGCGGTGCGCAGTATTTCCGCGAACCTGCAGGCTATGGCATAGACCGTGTCGCAATCGATGCATTCACCGCGAATGTCGTGGGACAGCTTCGATGCGGCGAGTATCTCATCGGCGATCTTCATGTCGAGCAGAAGATGCGGCGCGATGAGGAGATTGTTGCGGAACGTTTTTCGCCGGTTGTGGAAAAGCGCGCGCGTAAGCATGCGGAATACATCGAAGTACTGCATGTCGTATCTGCCGTGCGGCATGAGCGCTATGACGGCGGATTCGACGGACGGGCGGGGGTGGAATACCGTTCTCGGGACGGTGAACACGCGTTTGATATCGGCTGAAAAGTTCCCGAGGAGCGTGAGCGCGGAATAATCGTCCGTACCGGGCGATGCTGCAAGACGTTTTGCGAATTCGTTCTGCACGAGGAATACCGCGAAATTCCAAGACATCGCATTATCGATGAACAGCCACTCAAGTATCGATGATGATATGTTGTAGGGGATATTGCCGTATACGTCCATGCGCGCTGCATGCTCGGCAAGCGATATCGTTCGGATGTCGCTGTGCAGGAAATGTACGCGTGAGAGATCGGCATCCTCGGTGAGGAATCCGTGGAATCCGCGGTCGAATTCGACGGCGGTAAGCGAGGCGTATCTGCTTTGCAGCATGCGGGTGAGCGATCCGAGCCCGGGGCCTATCTCCACGGCATGCGCCATACGCCCCCGCGGCGCAGTATCGGCGATGCGCTCGGCGATGTTGCGGTCGATGAGGAAATTCTGTCCGCGTTTTTTCGACGGGGAGAGCCCCCGCGCATGAAGTATGCCGTCTATCTCGCGCGGGGAATAGACGTTCATTCGTCGGTACTGAAACGGTACCGGGCGACAAGGAAGGATACGGCCGCCACGATGACGATAACGGCGAAGGCTATGGCGGCTATCGATACTTCAAGCGATATGATGTTGTAAAGGGCGTTGAACGCGATATCGAAGAACGTCATGCCGATCACCGCGAAGAGGACGACGCCGATGCCGCCGATGAAGCGGTGGAACGGGTGCATGCGCCGCGGATACGACACGCGGAAGGCGAGCGACGCCCACGTCATGATGAACATGAGCGCGACTATCCAGAACGGTGTGATGGTCTTCTTCCCGATAACGTAGGCGATGTCATCGACGGCGTAGCCCACCTCGCGCGCCGATTGATAGAGCTGATACAGGGTGGGGAGCGAGAGATACTGCAGTCTCTGCCTGGAGGTGTCCAGGTGCGGGAGAATGCTCTGCGGTATCGGTATGATCATTTCCGCCGTGCGCCGGTCGTCGATACGTACGGCACCCGCCGTTCGTTCCCCTTTGAGGAGGAGCCGCATCGATGGCCCGCGGTTCGTGCTGGCCGCATCGAAGATGCGTGCGTATGCGTATGAGCGCTGCGTGGTGACGCCGCGGACGGGGATGAGCTCGGTCACGCCGAAGGCGTACTGCTTGTCCTCGAACGGTATTATGCTTGCGATGCGCAGCATGCGCCCACCCGGCAGCGAGAGCCATACGTCGCGGGGGAAGAGCGAAGCATTGAGCGCGAACGTTATCTCGCGCGATATCGATGCGAGCTCGTCGACGAACGGCTTGAGCGCGGCGAAGCTGTTCGTGTCGGTCGACAGTATCCCGTTGACGGATGTGATCTTTATCCCGCGGATGTTCGTGAGCATGGCGATGTTCCTGCCGTCGGTGATATCATAGCCGTTGATGTTCGTCACTGCGAAGCCCCGGAAATTGAGGTGTCCGGAAACGGCCTTACGCACCTTTTCGCTGTTGTATGCAGCAAGGTTCGTGTGGTGCACGACGAATCGCTCGACATGCCGGGCGTCCTCGATGGTGAAGTCGTCGCGGTTGATAGCGGTGAGCGTGAGCGCACGGTATTTCCGAACATCGGGGTCCAGCGGATAGCGGTCGCAGAGATTCGTGATCACCTCGTACGCGCGCCAGTAATTGCTCATGCCGTATGCCTGCATGGCGTTGGAAAGCGTATTGACGAGATGGATATCGTCCGCCGAGCGCCCCTCGAAGGGGAATTTCACTTTCTGGATGCGCGCCTGAACGTCGGCGAGCTGAAAGCGCGCTTCATTGTTGCCGGGGTCGACGGCAAGTACGTTCTCAAGTATCGTTTCCGCTTCGCGCTGCCGCCCGTTCGCCGCCGCTTCCACCGCCTGCCGTATCCGGCGATTACTGTTCCTGTACTGCGGTCTCTTCCGCCGATCGTTCACCGCCCGGAGCGTATACGCCTTCATTTTCGACCGCTGTACCGCAATGTTCTCCGGGTCCTGTTCGAGCGCCGCGGCGAGCATCGCGATGATGGTGCTGAGGCGCGCATCGTCCACGGAGGCCGTGTCGCTTACGGACATCTCTTTATCGATGGCGTTGAGCTCCCTGTTCGCGCGTTTTGCGTTGTCGTTCACTATCCAGCTGCTCAGGCGCCGGTAATTGGCGTATTCAGCGGAAAGCTGTCCTGCGCGTTCCATATCGGTGAATACCGAGATGAAGAGGAGATTGAAGAGCGTATAGACGACAACGGCGAACGCCGCTATGCCGATGACGCTCTGCGAAATGCGGAAGATGAACACGGAATCGGGCGATAGGTTGCCGAGAGAGGTGTCATCGATGTGAATGAAGGCCGCATACAGCGAGAATATGAGGACGTGCGGGAAAAGACCGAACATCGATATGACCGACCCGAACGCGATGGACGGGAGCATGTCGAGGGCTTTTTCGAAGGCATTGCTGAGCCCCGGCGCGGCCATCTCGGTGAGGAAGCCGCTCAGGAAATACCATACGTATACGATGACGATGAGGAGCACGAAGCTTCGGGTGAACCGGGAAAATACGCCCTTTTGTATGTTGCCCATCTCCGCCCCCGGTGGTTATTTCGGGCCTGTATTCATCTGCGCAGATATCTTTTGCTTGATCTTTTCGGCGAGCACCCGCGGCGCCTGTACCGACGAATCGTTGAGGACTATCGAGAGATACTTGAGCGCCTTCTCATTGTCGCCCATGGTGTAGTAGCAGAAGCCGATCTCGTAGTACGCCCAGGCTATCTCCTTCTCGAACTGGTCCTTCTTGAAATTATCGATGATGGCCTGGTAGTACCCGATCGCAACACCGTATTCCTTATTGTTGAAGTAGTCGAGTGCTTTCTCCGAGAGCGTGAGCGGTGTATCGTTCTTGTCGATCACCGCTTTTCCGGGAGCGACGCAGGCCGAGACGGCCAATGCAAGAAGGACGATCACTATCCGTTCCATCACTCCCCCGGCTTTTTCGGTTTTTTGCTGATCGTATATACCTCGTCGCGTACCGGGAGGCTTTTACGGAGCATGCGGAGAAAGAGCTTGAGATCGCCCATTTCCATATACGCGGGGCATTTTTTCACCGTGCGGCGGCCGACGGTGAAATATTTGTACATCTTGTCCTCGCCGAGCTTTTTCTTCCACATCTCGCGGGAACACTTCACCCGGAGCGTGTACCGGGATTTGTCGGAAGTAAGTTTGCGAAAGAGTACGCAATAA
>JBBTBY010000102.1 GCA_038043445.1 Spirochaetota bacterium | reverse complement strand
CAACACTGAACGACCTGCCACCGGCTCCTTAATTCCGTCAAATTAAGGATATCACGTTTTTCCTCGCTTGACAAAATCGTATCATCTCCGTGGTTGCAATCCCTATTTCATGATCTTCGAGATATCCAAGCCCCCGCTATTCCCATCCCCTTCTTTTTGATATATACTGTCCCGGATGATATATTCATTCCGCCTTACAGCCGCGCTTCTGTGCGCCGTACTCGCCATCGGATGCGCGAGCACGGAGTACGATGTCCGGGAGAATTCATATTTCTCCTGGAAGCATGATGACAGGACGGAAAATCAATGGCATGTCGCCGTCGGCTATTCCAAAGAGCTTGACATCATCGGTGTACCGGAAAGCGGCGCTGAGCGCTATCCCGTCGGTTTCGGTGATGAATTCTCGTTCGGGTTCGCTTTCGTCCCGAACATGGGCGAGACGAGTTTTGCCGTACGCCTTACGCTCATGAGCGCCGAGGCCGTTTTCGAGGGAATAACACGTTCGAGTGCAACGATACTTGCGCCTGCCGTGGAGATCACCCTCGGCGGCACGCTTTTCAGGTTCCATGATGCGGTGGGACCTACCATTCTCTTCGGGGGGCTTTCGCTCATGCCGGCATTCTACGGGCAGACCACGGCCATGCCGCCGGTATTCTCGACCAATGTAACGGTCTTCAGCCCCGGCGGCGGTATCGTGCTTGGTCTCGAATCGTTTCTCACAAAAGATATTTCTGTTATTCTGAAGAACACCATCGGCGTCCTCATCCCGCTCAGCCCGGTGACATTTCATATCTACGACAGGGTGGACCTCGGATTCATGTGCTATCCGTGGTAAATATCGTCCACGTATCGATGCAGAATAGTCAATGACTTTCGCGCTGTATGGACTATCTTATCCCGTATCAACTGACGGAGCGTTCCCATGCTGAAACAGGAAAATGAATATACCAACCGCGATTTCCCGCGCGTAACAGTATCAAAAGATGTCGTCGTCGTCGGTGCGGGCCCGGCGGGCATCTGCGCGGCCATTGCCGCAGCGCGCAACGGCGCAAAGACAGCGCTTGTAACCGACAGGCCGGTGCTCGGCGGGAGCGCATCGAGCGAAGTGCGCGTTACACCGTCAGGCGCGGATACGCCGCATTGGAACCGCTATGCGCGCGAGACGGGCATCATGGAAGAAATGACCATGCGCGTGATGAGAAAAGCTGCTGAGAGCGGCATCTGGCGCTGGATGCAGTACGATGACATGTATTTCGACATGACGTATGCCGAGCCGAACCTCGAAGTATTCCTCAACACATCGATATGCAAAGTGTATAAAACAAGGAACGAACGCATCGACGCCGTCGAGGGAGTACAGTTGAGGAGCGAGAAGTTCATACAATTCGATGCGAAGGAATTCATCGATTGCTCCGGCGATGCCGTCGTCGGCTTTCTCGGCGGCGCCGATTACCGCGTGGGGCGCGAGGCGAAAAGCGAATTCGGCGAAACCTATGGCCCCGACACACCGGACCGCGGCACCATGGGCGCAACATTGCTCTTTTCATCGATAGACCGTGGTCATCCGATATCGTACAAAGCGCCCGCATGGGCGATGAACGCGCGCGACCTTTCCACCGTTATGAATCCCGATCACGCCGCCGCACGGGGATTTTATCGTATGCCGGACGGAACGTTCTACGGACTCTGGTGGGCCGAATACGGCGGACAGATCGATTCGATACATGACGATGACAAGGTGATGCGCCACACGCGCGAGGTCGTATACGGGCTTTGGGATTACATCAAGAATTCCGGCACGTTCAAGGATGTCGAGAACCTTGAGATAGACTGGGTAGCATATCTTCCCGGCAAACGGGAGTCGCGCCGTCTTCTGGGCGATCATATCTGTACGGCGAACGATTTTCTCGCGCAGAGAAGTTTCCCCGACTCCATCGGTCACACCGGCTGGCCCATCGATATCCATCCGCCGAAAGGCTACCGCGATCCACTCCCCGCGTGCACGCACGACTATCTCGTCGGCATAACCGATATTCCGTTCCGGAGCTCATACTCGCGCAATATCGAGAACCTGCTCTTCGCAGGACGCAATGTAAGCGTATCGCATGAAGGCCTCGGAACGCTCCGCGTTATCGCGACAACGGCGGTCATGGGCGAAGCGGCGGGTACGGCGGCGGCGATATGCGCAAAGAAGAACATCACACCGCGCGATATCTATCAGAAAGAGCTCGAGGGCTTCCGACGTACGCTTGCAAGGAACGATCAATCGATGACGGGGTTCAAGCTCATTGAGAGCGATGACCTTTCCCGCACGTCGGCAGTGACAGCGTCGAGCGTGCGGCGGCTTGTGTGGGAAGAAGGCCGGGAATGGCACAACCTCATCGAACCGCTCGGCATCATCATCCCCGTTGCGACGGAAAAGGTCGATACCGTATCGGTGTATCTCAAGCCGCTTGAAAGCAAGGAAGTATCGATCGATGTGTTCGGCACGGATAGGCCGGAGAATTATCGGCTGCAGAACAAGATAGCCTCGGCGCAATTGCAGTGCGATCACGAGGGGTGGTACGATATCAAAGTGAACGCATCGGCCGGTGCAGGAAAGAAGGTCATCGTTGCGATGAAAAGCGCGAAGAACGTGCTCGCGCGCTACGCGACGGGGCGCATGACAGGCGCGCTCGGCATGACGTTCAAACCGGAAGCGAAATTCGATGTGAAGTCATGGTTCAACATCATCCCGTACATACCGTGCTTCCGCATATCGCCGGAGCAGCCTGTGTACGCGGCGGAGAATATCAATAATGGATTCATCCGTCCGCTCGGCGTTCCGAATGAGTGGTCATCGGCACGGATGAAACCGGGGCGTTCGGAATGGATAGAATATCGCTTCAAGGGCGAGTCGACGATACAAAGCATCGATCTCGTGTTCAATACCGAGCTCAACACGCGCCGCGCGTACTATAACAAAATGTTCGAAGAGCTTGTGCGCTCGTACGAAGTCCAGGCGATAACCGATACGGGATATGAGACCATCATCGAGGAACCGGAGAATATACTGCGATTCCGCCGCCATCAGTTCAAACCGATACGGGCGAAGGGCGTGCGGCTCCTTGTGCATGCGACGTGGGGATCCCCGTACGCGGAGATCTTTGATATGCGAGTATACGGATAGTCGGCGGGATCATCAACGAGCGCGTAATTTCGCATACGTGCGGCTGTCGATCGGATAGAACAGCAGCACCACGGCAGCGGCTATAAAAAATACCGCAGCGATGGGACCAAACAGAAGCTTTATTCCGTCTTTCGCCGACGTGCTTTGCGCGATGTTAGGAAGATACCCCGAAAGCGAGAACACCGCCCCCATAACGAGCCCCGCAAACGCACCGCCGAGCTTTGATACAAATGTCCAGAGCCCATAGAACAATCCCTCGCGTTCCTGTTTCGTCTTTACGCGATCATACTCTATGGCATCGGGGACTATCGACCAGGGGAACACGTAGTGCGTAGCGAGGGCGAAACCGCTTATCCCCATGGTCACATACGCGAACGGCACGCCTCCTCGTTCGCCGAAGAAATAAAATACGATGACAGCGGCAGCAAGCAATGCCATGCCGGCAGCGTAGCAGAATTTCTTTTCCACTTTTTTCGCTATCATCACCCAGAGCGGGATAGAGATCATTGCGGCAAGGAGCATGATGATAAGCGCAGTATTGATCGCGCTGTCGGGCGCGCTGTAGATGTATTTGAAATAGTAGATGAGCGTGCCGCTGATGATGGTGACCGCGATGGTCGCAAGCATCCACGTGAGAACGATGATGAGGAACGGCCCGCTCGTCAAGGCCGATCGATACGACGCGAATGCCGGCATCCTTTTCAGTTTTTTTGCGGGCTGCTCACGCACGCTTGCGAACGTGATGAGCGCGGTCATGAGCATTATCGCGCCGAAGAGAGCGCCGGTGACGGTATGGCCCAGGCGACGATCGCCGAACGCCCCGACAAGGGGAAGGAATGTACCGGCGCCGATGAGCGTGCCGACAACGGCGAATGACATACGGAAACCGTTGAGCGATGTGCGTTCATTATAATCACGGGTAAGCTCCGGGGTAAGCGACGAATAGGGAATGCTCACCACGGTATTCGAGAAGTAGAGAAAGAGATACGCCGCGGTAGCCCAGATGAAAAGCGCGGTCTGACCGGTGAAGGCGGGGGCGGTGAACATCACTATCATCGCTATGAAAAGCGCTATCGATCCGAAAAAAATGAACGGGCGGCGGCGGCCCCAGCGGGATCTCGTCCGGTCGGAGAGCAGGCCTACAACGGGATCGGCGACGGCATCCCATACGCGTACCAGCATGAGCGAGATACCGGCGAGCGACGCGGCAAGGCCCACGGTATCGGTGAGATAGTTCATGAGCCAGAACGCGGTGATCGTGTAGAACATGTTGCCGCCGAGATCGCACACGCCGAAGCCGATCTTGACGCTGATGGGAAGTTTATTCGTGTTCATTTGAAATGCGGGTATGCGTTATCTGCCGCTTTGGATCGGTCATTATCAGCCTGCGGTCGGTCCCGTCGATCTTCGATGCCCAGACGCTGAAATGATCGGATGTTTCGACCCTCACTTTCCGTTCTCCTGCATGACCTGCCGAGCCGATAGCGCACAGCATGAGCAGTATACCTGCATCCCTGAAGTTCACCGATATCTCCTGCAAGAAATCCACATCGCCCTCTGCAACCGGGAGAATTTATATCATGATATTCGTATTTGTCAAACACTGCCCGGCGGCCGGCGCCGTTCGTTCTGACATGCCACACGGCACGTCACAGCGGCTGCAGTGAGTGAATTTTTTTGTAGGTGAAATGCTCTGATCGATTGACGCCAAATCAAGAGGGATAGACACGAATTGCACGAATAACCACGAATAATTCGTGGAAATTAGTGTAATTCGTGTCTGGCTGCTGATTCCGGCCTCATGCAATTATTTCGCTGCGTTACCACAATGGAAAGTCACACACGCGGCTGCACAGCCGCTTGACGGCGGAACGCCGAGGCTTATACTGTCCCGGTAAAAATAGTCCAAGATCCGGTCAATCGCGTGAATGCACGTTCCCTGCCGAATTACTAAGCTGTTGCGAACGGCATGGTACCGTGCGACGTTTCGGAGGACGCTATGAGAACATGTTCGATCATCGGCATCGTACTGTCGGCATTCTTCGCATACGCTGCTCCGCCGGCACATTCGAAATGGGAACTCACCTTTAAAGAAGAATTCAACGGCACGAATGTCGAGTGGAACGTCTGGGAATCCGAACGCGGCTATCCGAGGCACATACTCTCGAGCCGCTGGCCGGAGAACAATGTCGTATCGAACGGCATGCTCTATCATCTTATCAAGAAGGAAAAGAAGGGCGGTGCAGAGTGGACAAGCGCGAGCATCTGGACGAAACACGCTCAGAAGTACGGCTACTTCGAATGCCGCTACCGATACGCCCCGGCGCCGGGCTGCAATAATTCATTCTGGCTTTACAGCCGCGACCTTGACGAGAAAAAACGTCATATCCACGAGATCGACATCAACGAAGGCCATTATCCGAACAAGATAAACGCGACGCTCCACGGTCATGCAACGTGGGCAACGCATGAACGCATACTCATCCCGAACGCCGATCTCTCGAAAGAATTCCATGTCTACGCCGCGGAGTGGAATGAGCGGGAGATCATCTGGTATTTCGACGACGCGCCGATACGGCGGATCTCCGTGCTCGACGGCGTCGCCGTTGCGAGCAATGAGGCGAAGATATATCTGAGCAGCGCGATAATCGCCTGGGCGGGCGATGGAGCAGTAAGCGATGACCTGAACGGCACAACGATGCAGGTGGACTGGGTGCGCGCATACAAGCGCATAAGCGATAAAGTGATGACCAATGACGACAGCATACCCTCGGTAGACCCGTCGGTCATCGTTCTGCCGTCCGCACGGCGCACAACGCTCCTTGCAGAGAACTTCGAGTCAACGGCTGAAGGGGCATTCCCCGCGGCATGGCAAAAGGTCAATCGCGAGCCAGCCGTAGTTTTTGCGCATGACAACAAAGTGCTGAAGCTCACACCGCCGCCGCCGTCAAAAGAATTCATCGCCGGCGACATCGCTGCAGTCTCGTTCCCGAAACAGACCGGGAAGATCGCGGTGTCATTCCGTGCAGCGGTATCGTCACCCGACCGCTCGCTCACCGTTGCCGCCTCCGGCGCCGTTGAGGCTCCGACCGCAACATCGTTCTACAGCAAGGCGGGTCCGTATCTTACCTGGTACGGCGGCAAAAACCAGGTGCGCGGCTATGTCACCGACTGGAAGACAATGGGGTTTTTCAGGAACGGCGCATGGATGCAGTACCGCATCGTCATCGATATACCGGCGAAGAAATTCGACTTTTACACCGGCGAGAACGAACGGCCGACAGCAAGCAGTGAATTCCGCACATCGACCGATGAGATATCGATGCTGTTCTTTGCCGTCACCGGACAGCTTAAGGATACCGGTACGATACAGATTGATAATATTTCGGTCGACCGTATTGAGGAGTGAACGATGAAGAACGTATCCCGCATCCTGTATAGCGTATCGATATCCCTCGCAACACTGCTATTCGCGGCGCCGACACCTGCGGATGTAAGCGCCGCCATGCGCGCGAAGATACAGCCGCTTACCGTCGGCATGAACCGGCTTTCCGGTGCGCATGAGATAACCGGCGTCCCGAGCGAGTTCATCGGAAAAACGGTCATCATCTGCGACCGCGGTGACGGATCGAAACCGTCGCCCGCATGGTCGTTCTCGCTCCCGGAACGTGCACGCGTGTACATAAGCGTGCTTCGGCGCGGTGCCGTGACGGTACCGAAGATCTGGGAGAAGACGGGTATTGTCATCGAATGGCGATCGAAGGACGGCGCACAGTTCTTCGACGACGTATTTACACGCGTCGCGGATGCCGGCACGGTAGATGTCCCCGGTCATGACGGCGCCGAAGGCCCGACGCACGGCGTACCGCACCTTATCATCATTGACGACGCGAATGCTTCTGTCCCCCGATCGTCCGCGGTACCGTCTCCAGCAACAAAGACAGGCCCTGTATCGCTCTGGATAGAAGCGGAAAGCTTCCCGCTCATGGGCGGATGGTCAACGCTCAACGATGCCGGTGCGACCTGTCTTGTCGGCGGATCGGATGAGAACCCCAAGCCGCGCGAGAAAGCCGCAGTGACCGTCATTGCGATACCCGAAAGCGGCACGTACAAACTGTGGGTGCGGTCGAAGGATTATGCCACGGTCAAGACGGCCACACGACGTTTCACCGCAGCGGTCGACGGGAAACAGTCGGAGAAGGAATTCGGTACGCATCGCCAGGAGGGATGGGCGTGGCAGGACGGCGGCACGTTCACGATCGCAAAAGGCGATGTCATCGTAACGCTCCTTGACACGGCGGCGTTCTACGGGCGCTGCGATAAGCTTCTCCTTACGACCGATACGAAATACACACCGAGCGGCAACGGCGCACGGGAGAACGTCGACCACAAGACGCCCGAACGCACATGCGACTACAACAATGCCGATCTCATCTACAAGTCCATGCCGAGCACACAAGGGAAGGAAGTATGCCGCATCGATAACGGGCAATACCGGCTTATCTTCCAAAGCTTTGACGCTGCCGGAGAAACCGTCATCGCACCCGCGGTCCAGACAAAGGACGGCGTTCTCTCGGAAGCACGCCACAACTATTTCGTCTATCTCTTCAATCCCGAGAACGGCGCCGTGTATGACGGGCGGCGATCGCATTTTCCCTATTTCATCACGCAGGTAACGCTCCGGACAAAAACGGAAGAATGGTCCGGCCCCGCGCAGGTACAGAACCCCTTCATATCATCACCGGTGAAAGTTTATTTCTACGGCGCTTCCGTGATATCGCGCGATGCGAAAAAGGTCGTGCTCCGGAAAGAGACAACATACTTCACTGCGGACATCACCTACGCCTTTGAGAGCGATGTCCCCTTCGTCACGGTATCGGTCACACCGAAAGGGAACGGCTTTGCCACCTGCGGCGCCTTTGCCTTCGCGCCGATAACGCAGGATGAGTGCAGCTATTTCCTTCTGCCGTACTATTATCAGGCACGGCGTTTTCCCAATGAAATAAGCATCACTCCCTCGTGCACAGCGACCGCACCGCTTTCGCTCATGGAGACGAAGAAAAACGGCACCGCCATGACCTATGCGCTTACGGCGAATCTCAAAGAAGAGGAATTCGGCTGGCTGACCTATGAGCGCTCATTCGCCGCGTTCTCGATCTATAACGAGAAGAAGCAGATGCAGCCCGGGTTATTCGCTCCGGTGCCGGGAACAACACACTACGCGGCGGCGGCGGGAAAACCGTTCACGTTCTCTTTCAGCATGTATGCCGCCAAACGCGCGTGGAACGAAAGCTTCGGCGATATCGCGCTCAATGTATTCAAGGTGACCGACATTCGAAAGAATTTCCGCGGCACGATATACGACGCCGCGGCGAACATGATCGAGCTTCTC
This sequence comes from Spirochaetota bacterium, assembly GCA_038043445.1. Taxonomy (NCBI): domain Bacteria; kingdom Pseudomonadati; phylum Spirochaetota; species Spirochaetota bacterium. The sequence continues at coordinate 41,815 of JBBTBY010000102.1, read as the reverse complement.
ATGAACGATGCCGCGACGGGATGGAATGCCCGCCATAAAGGGTTCGTGCAGATAGAGAACAAGAACACCGTATCACAGTCCTCGCTCCTTACGCTCCTTGAGATGTACTATCTCACCGGCGATGAACGCATCTATGATGAGCGTGTAATGCCGACATCCGCGTTCCTCTTCTCGCGCGGATCGCAGCATTTCCCGACACATCCGACCGATTATGGCAGCGCCTATGTCAGGAAGGTCGATCTCGACGGCCCGGTGAAGCTTTACGGCACGAGCACCTATCACGGTTTCCATACTATGTTCCGCGGACGTAATCCCGTGTTCTACGCCGATGCGCTCAACCGCGACGGAAGCGCCAAGCTCAACAACGGCTACAACACGATACCGCTCTGGAGCGAACAGCTCTATGCGTATTATCTCACCGGCGACAGGAAATACCTCGATGAATCGATAGCCGGATGCAAAACCTATATCGAGAAGAACATCAATACGCCGCCGACGGACTCGCGGAATTACAACTCGTTCATCAAGCTCGCGATACCGCAGTATTTTTGGGCGCTCGTCGATATGTACGAGGAAACGAAGGATGCGGCCGTGCTCGAAGCGGCGAAGGTGGCTGCGGATACGCTCCTCACCACGCTCTACATTCACCCGTATCCCTTTCAGCCGACGTATGACGTGAAGCGCAGGGACGTCATGGAGTTCAGCCGCCCTGCAACATGGTGGAACGATTCGACGTTCTTTCGTCTTGGTTTCGATCTATCGAGTCTCGATCTTTCCTCCGGGCACATCAGCACGCTTGCGCCGATGGAAAAATACTTGAAGAACCCGAACGATATACTCGAAGAGACCGTGCCCGCATGGGTGGTATCGCCGCTCGGCGTGAGCATTGAGCAGCCGTTCACGATAGCCCGCGGTTTCACGCTGTCCAATCATGTGAATACGGAAACACCGCTCTTCCCGATACGGCAGAACTGCGAGACGGCCTATCTCATGCGCCTCTACGGCCTTACCAAAGAGAAACGCTACTGGGTCTATGCGCGTAACGGCATACTCGGGCAGTTCATGAATTATCCGGGCTATTACATCAATCTCATGTCGACAACAGAACGCGCGGCCGATTATCCGCTCAAGGGACCGGACCTCTCGGACATCTATTACCACCACATCCCGGTGCATCTGGGCTTCACCATCGATTTCCTCTTCACGAGCGCGGAGGTACGCTCCGGCGGGAAAGTGAAATTCCCGGCGGTGCTCCAGCAGGGGTATGTGTGGTTCATCAACCGTATGATAGGACATGAAGCGGGGACTTTCTATGGCGACTCGGTCTTTCCTGTGCTGAAAAAGGGGCTCATTTCCGTTTCCTCGGACGCATGCAATTATGTCACGGCATACGGTAAGAATGCGTTCCATGTTTTCTTAATGAACGAAGAAAACAGCCCGACGGTAATGACCGTATCGCTTTCCGACGGTCTTACTCTCGCTCATCGTGATGCGCCGGTCAAGGTGATATCGGACAATGGACCGCAGACCATAGCATCGATGAAGAACGGCTCGGTAAGCGTCACCCTTTCGCCGCAGGGCGTATGCGCGCTCTCCTTCCCCGGCACAAAGATCACCGGTATGATCGACCTCTCCGCACGCGCACAGAAGCCTGCGAATGACACCGCATCGTTCCTGCGCGAAACGGACAGCGGTTTCGGCGGACGCGTGCAGGCGGCGCTCATCGCGCACCCCATGAACGACTACTACGATGCCTTCATCAATACGGACATGACCGAGGGCGAGCTTGCGGTGAAGTATGCATCGGGCGGCGCGGATGAGATCGTATCCGTCGGGTCATTCCCGTATGAAACGACGATACGCATCAAGGATGTGAGTAAACCGTTCACCTTTGCGCTCAAGCGGACTGACAAGCACGGTGTAAAACGATCAAAGACGTATACGCTGAAGTTCACGATGCACTAGCTACGGCAGATACGCGCCTTCTTCTTTCAGCCGCGCACGGAGTTTCTTCGTATCGACCGCATGCACATCGCCCTTCGCTCTCACCGCCATCGCACCCGCGGCCCCCGCAGCTTCGCCCATGGCAAGACATACCGGCATGACGCGCACGCTCCCCTGCACTATCCGATCACATGATATCGATCGCCCCGCCACGATGACATTGAAAATCCCCTTCGGCAGAAGCGAGCGATACGGCACGCCGTGCGATTCGCCCTTCTTGTACCGCTCGAAGCGATGTTCAACGACATTCTCTGTTTTTGTCTTTTCGATCTCATCCTTTGCGGTATGGATATCGATGAAATAGCTGTTGCGGCATATCTCGTCGTCAAAACTTCTGCGCGCAAGATAATCGTCCAGTGTGAGATTGTAATCGCCGACGATGCGCCTGCTCTCGCGTATGCCGAGGAGCGAGCCGGTTGACACAAGGTGTGCGTTCCTGAACGCAGGATGATATTCCGCAAGCGCATTGCGTATGTCGGCGGCAAGTTTTCTTCCCTCGATGAGCGCAGCCGATACGCTCGCCGGGTCGGTTGCATCCACATCCCACAGATGACCAGCGTTAAGACCGACCGTGCCGGGTCCGACGATGTTCGTGCACATATGCGTATCCTTGATGCGCGGATATTTCCCCGAGTTCACGATTGCATAGACAGGGCTGTTCTTATTACCCGCGTAGAGATTATCGCCGAAACGGTACGCGTATTCATCCACGTTCGACAGGAGCATGCAGAGCGTGGCAGGCATCGTTTCCCCATTCGTATCACCCTGGTGGAATTGAGCGCCCGCCCACGCGGCGATATCCGCATCGCCGGTGCAGTCTATGTACACGCCGGCTTGATACGCGGAAAGCCCGCTCTTATTCGAAACGACTATCGTCTTTACTGTTCCGTGAGCGGCCTCTACTGCGGAAACCGATGTGTGAAATAATACCGACGCGCCGTACGATGTCACCATGTCGTCGTACACGCGCTTCAGATGCTCGGCATCGATAGCGACCCAGTCCATCTTTGAGCTCGGCTCATGACGAACGCTCTCGCGTGCGCGGGTGAACACTTTTTCGGCAAGACCGCGGTATATCATCTTTTCAAGATCGGAGAACGGGCACCATGCGGGAACGAGACCGAGCGTGCCCATGCCGCCGAGCGCTCCCGTACCTTCGATGAGAAGCGTCTTCGCCCCTTCGCGAGCGGCGGCCATTGCGGCGGTGCAGCCGGCAGGACCGCCCCCGAGGACGATGACATCGTATTCATCGTTGAGCGGTATCGTTCTTGTAAGCGAATAGGTATCCATGTCATGCTCCTTCCCTGGGCGATGCAGTAATGATAATACCATGACCGCCGAAGGGCAATGTCGTTTCCGGGGATATCACTGCACTTTTCTCCGATTATAGCAATATTGCTTTATCAGGGTTTTCGGTTAGATTCTGACAATGGCTTTATTGGAAGCGATCATAGCCGCGTATGAGAAGCGCCTCGGCGTATCCATATCCGTACATGACTACACTGGCGTTTTTTCCGAGGTGGTACCGACGGATCATCTCTCGCACGATGCGAACCCGTTCTGCATGCAGGTAAAAAAAACGATGGACCTGCGCTGTAGCGCCTTTGATCTGAAGCGGCTGCAGAACGAGATAGAGGATTTCCCCGACGGCGGCTTCAAGCACTGCCATGCAGGCTTCATTGAAGTGTTCATGCCGCTCCGACGATGCGGGCGTGTCGAGGGGATGCTCTTTGCAGGCGTATTCCACCCACGGGGCAAGGCGATACCGTTCGCGCTTTCCGAACCGGTCCGTTCGCCGCTGAAAGAGGCCTCATCGCTCCCGCTCGCCGATGCCCGGATACTCGATGAACATTATGACATGCTCTCCCTCATCAAAAGGGAGATCGAGATAGCCGTGCATGACCTTTCGGTGACGGGGGGACACAGCCGCAAGCAGCAGATAGACCGTTTCATCGAGATGCGCTACAATAAGGATCCGTCACTCGACGATCTCTGCTCCGTGGTCGGGCTGAACCCCTCGCGCATGAGCGAGATACTGCGAAGTCTCTACGGAAAGACATTCCCCGAGCTCATCAACGAGATGCGGCTCCATCGCGCGAAACTTCTGCTCACGGCTACATCAATGCCGGTGCATTTTGTCGCAGCGCAGTGCGGATACGGCAATGCCGAATATTTCTTCCGCGTGTTCAGGAAGCGTTTCGGCATGACGCCGAATGCATGGCGAAAGCAGCATGCGCTCGAAGCGCGCGGATGATCGTGCGGTCACGCCTCGCAGCGGATCATTTCACATACTCACCGATGGTAACGGCCGTCGAGAACGGCGACGCCGGGAATCCCTCGCTGTTATACAGGTTCAACACCGGCTCGGGGTAATTCGCCCATCCGAAGCGCACATATCGCGGCGCGGCGATTGCATCGGCCGACACGCGAACGGCAGCCCCTTCTATGACGGCGTTCGCGGGCATAAACACGCCGTCAGGACCGGAGATCTCGATACCGGTAAGCGAACCGTCCTTCGCGATAAGACCGTTCGCATGATCGAATGCAATGACAATGCGAGCCCCGTCTATTTTCATCGAACGAAATACCGGTCCCGAGTATTCAATTTTCTCACCGTAGACGACGGCGCGTGCAGCGGCGGAAAGCCGTTCACCGACGGGAATCTTCCGCAGGGGATGGATATCCCCCTTGTCGCCGCAATCGGTGATGACGGCCATTGCGGTGTTCGAAGTCGTCTGCCATGATTTGAGCTGCGCATCACGGGTATAAGCGAGGGCAATGTCGTTCGGATCGGCATCGACATGCTTGCCGTACGGCGCAAGCTGCACGAAAAGGAACGGGAGTTTTTCGTCATTCCATGCGCTCCGCCACGAACGAATGAGCGCGGTAAAGAGCCGATAGAAGTGAACGGCATTCTGCAGCTTATCATCCGTAGCGCCGCGTGCATTGTTCTCGCCCTGATACCATATCACCCCGCGCATGGGGAACCCCGTGAGAGGGGCTATCATCGCATTATAAAGCGCTGTCGATTGTTCAAATATCCGCTTGAGATTCGGGTTCCACGGCTTCTGCGCATAGAGGGCGAATTCCGGGTCCGCAGCGAGCGCTTCGCGCGGCATCCACCATTGCATCGATGTGCCGCCGACCGCGGTGCCGATAATGCCGACGGGAACGTTGCGCGCGCGGGCCAGGCGTTCCGCAAAAACATATCCCACTGCCGAGAACCATATCACATTCCCGGGCGATGTTTCCTTCCATTTTGAGCTTTCGTACACATCGAGCGCGGGTTCATTCGTACCGCCGAGCCCGTCGAAAAAATACCGTATCCTCGTATTCGTCGCCGCTCGTATGAGCTCCCCCGCCCCTTCTATCGCGGGATTGCCGCCCGGCATGGCATTCGATACGATATACCACATATTCGACTGGCCGCCGGCAAGCCATACCTCGCCGATGAGTACGTTCTTTATTGTAACGATATTCCTTCCCGTAATGCGCACTTCATACGGCCCCCCGGCCTTACGCGGTGCAAGCGACAGTTTCCATCTGCCTCCTGCCGCCGTCGTGATCCCCGATGCGAGCGTTCTGCCGTCCGCATCAACAATGGAAACGGTTATCGATTCACCGTCGTCGGCATAACCCCAGAAACGAATGTCCATATCCTGCTGCAGCATCATATTGTCGGAGAATAATTTCGATACGCGCACATCGGCGAATACCGCTGATGCGAGAGCCGCAACAGCAAGAGAAATATGAAACACCTTTTTTGAGACCGCAGCGGGAATAGAGAGCAAGGGGTCATGGTTCGACAAGCTCACCAACCGACCCCTTGCTCTGTTCGTTTCTATCGCTTTATTACAGCAATTATCATGAGTTTTTCCACAAACGTTATTTTCGCGTTCTGTTTTCATGCTTTTCCCGCCTTTTTCTTTCCGCTCGCAAGCGTTTGTGTTGCCAGTGCGGCATGCGCACCGCTCCATCCTTTGCTGATGTCCTGCAATGCTTTCGCCGCTGCACCATCCGAATCCGAGCATCGATACAACGCCACCGCGGTGATAAGAACGCGTATTCGTATATCATCGAGCGATGGTTCGCTCGGCGGGACTATTTTCACCCCGGAGGACTCTTCACCTTCGAAGATCTCCGCTCTATCCTCGGGGGCGGCTGCCGCTGATTCGAGATCATGAAGCCGCTTTTTGTTCTCCATGAGGAGCTTCGCAAGCGTATCTGCCGCGGCTGCATGTGCGATCCGTCCGAGCGAAACGGCCACGGCACGATATTTCAGGAAATCCACCGGCGGGATATGTTCTGACAATGCGCCTATCGCCTTTGCCGCGCGCGCGTCGCGAATAAAACCGAGCGCATAGATAAGCCGCTCATAGTCGTCGGGGTCGCTTTGAGAGCGAACCCACGTCACCGCATTCTTATTGGGAAATTCCTTCTCGCGAATAATACGTTCGCTTTCGGCAATGAGCGTGTCCAGCCCGCGAGCGTCCCCGAGCAGTGCCAGTACCTCAGCATAGCGAACCGTATCAGCGCCGTGAGCGGACACGAACGCGGTCCGAACGAGCGGGAGTGCTGCCGCAGATGCTGCAAGGATCTTTTCCAGATGGAGAAAGTTTTGAAGCACATCCTTCACCGCCTGCGCGACAACGGATTTTGGAAAAGGATATGGATCCCGGTCGATAAGCACCTGTGCGGGAAGATTGCCGACATACACGAGTTCTCGCTGCAATGCTTTGATGTCGATCTTTCTGAGCGATGTCTTTCCCTGCACCGCCATAGCGGCAGCCGTACCTGCGGCGAAGCCGAGATTGTGAAGATCGGGCTGCATCCGTACGATGGGAATGGCATCGCGGTGTGCGCTCATGGCAAGACCGACAACGAGCATGCCGTCTATCCCTTTCGGGAGTATCGATCGATACGGCACGAAGCTTGTGAACTGTTTGTCATAGTCGCCTTTCACGCGGGCGCTTCGCATGAGGAAGAACGGATGTATCTGATACCCGTGGCTGTCGTAGTCGCTTTTGCCGAGGCAGATGCTGTCGGGGAATGTCCGTTCGTTGATCTGATCGAGCCAGTCAAGGATATAGTCGCCCTCGATGCGTCTACGCTCGCGCGTATTGAAAAGCGGAGAGATATCGAATGGTTTTTCGGAATATTTCTTGAGCGCGCTTTTCATCTGCACGATGTCGTGATCGGCGACTGACGGCCGCCCGCCGTTGGTGTACGACGAGCCCACTTCGCGTCGCGCATAATGCGATTCCTGAAGAGCAAAATCGTCCTCAAGATACAGGGGCTTCGCACCGGCGGCTATTGCGATATCGGCATTCCCCGTCGCATCGATGACGACGTCGGCAAGCACTATGCCCGCGCCCTCAGGTGTTGCGACGACAACACCGCGTATCCTGTTGCCGTCCATGCATGCGCCGATGGAGATGACGCCGAACCAAATGTCCGCCCCCGCGGAACGGAGTTCGCTGCGATACCATTCCATGCGCACTTCGATGGGATTCTGCGGCACGGAGTTCGTAAAGCCGACGCGATTACCCTTCCAATAAGAACCGATCATGCCGAGCGTGCTCACGCCGCCGAGGCCGTAGAGGTTTTCGATGACAAGCGTACGCGCGCCGCTTCTTGCTGAAGCAATGCCCGCCGGGGCGCCCGATGTTCCGCCGCCGACAACGACAACATCGTACGTGCCGAGTATCGGGAGGGAATGGTCTTTCTGCGCTATCCTCTCCGGCGACGCGACGCGTGCATCATCGGGTATGCGTATCGTGCCGCGCGGGGATGATCTCGTCTGTTTCGATCGTACCGACACATCTGCATGTGCTATCCGTCCGCGGGAAGCCGCTTCCTTTGCGGCTGCAATACCAACGCTATCGCCCAAGCCCATGAACGCACACGGGCGCAGGAGCATTTCCGCCGCATCGGGGGCTGCATCGAGAGCGCCGCTTACTACCCAGAGATAGTCTGTCTCTGGACGGCACATCGAATGGGCATGTGATGCATCGCTCTTGATGCATGCTGCGGGCAGATAGAACGGCGTTTCGGAAGCGTAGAGCTGACCGGGGGTATACGTGCGGTCGCGTATCATCTGCTCTATCGAAGCGCGGGCGCGGAGGGAGCCATCATCGGCGGAGAGCGTGATAGTATATTCGTGCCAGCGTGCTTTGGATGATATCGGATCACGCCCCATTTTGTCGAATACCGTTAGCGGAAGATCGAGCGCTCGGTGCGATATACCCTCGCCGTCCCGCGCGGTTTCCGCTATGATGACCCATCGTGCTGTGCGAGCGTGCGTCCGCGAGAAGGCTCGCGCATGAAAAGGAGCGCCGGCAAGACGTGCTATGAGACCGTTGTCGGAAGCATCGATGATGCTTTTTGCGATGACCGCCTGGCGTCCGGCACGGTTCGCAATGACCACACCGGCAAGAGCGCCGTTCTCATCGATCACGATATCGGTCGGCAATGAAGCATACATAAATTCGACGCGTGCTTCAGTGAGCATATCCTCAAGACGTTTCTTAACGCGAGCCGGTGTGACGAAGCGGTCCGCACCCCATATTTTTTCCGCGGGCGAGTTGGATGCCGATTCCCCATCTTCAAGCCAGAGCCGCAGTGTGCCCGCTATATCCTCGCCGAAATAGGTCCGCGATGCGACAAGCAGCACACGTGCGCCTTCGCGCGCCGCGCTTACCGCCGCCGCGACGGCAGCGCTTGTACCGCCGATGACGGCAACATCCGTTGATGCGATGACCGGCAGCCCGTGAACTGCCGGTGTATGAGCATGATGTCGGGAGCTTCTTTTTTTCATGGTGAGCCTGCGTGGATAGTATAGCGTAGATAGAGGATAATCACAGCCCGCGGCTCACGTATGTCTGATCCTCCTGAATGGATGACGGATCCTATACGCGCGTTATTCTACCGTGCCCGCGGCGCGGCAATAGCGATACGGCGACCAGAACACCCAGCCCTCGTCCTTGAGGAACTTCACGACCTTCTCGAATTCATCCTTTTCCGCGGGAAGGTCCCATCGCGTCGGATGACCTTGCAGCACGAGATACGCATTCGTACTGCAGTGATAGACCATATACTGATTGGTAAATTTCGCGAACGACACCATGCCCACATTCGTCTCGAGGAACGGGGCGGTTCTCGCGAGCACGGCTTTTCCCGCGCCTGCGCCGGCACTCGTGCCTATGAACCACACGCGAATATCGGATCGGGCGTTGAAGATCGCCCAGAAGGGAACATCGGTCACGTTGCCGGGGGCCCCGAACGTACGGCAGGTAAGACCAAGCCGCTCAGAAAAGAGCGATGCCGTCCTGTTGTAATACGACTCCATTTCAGCGGGCGGACGATTGCTGTATTCCGCTTCACCAGTACCGATATAATGCGTATAGCCATGATGCCAGAATTCGAATCGCCCGCCGTTCTCAACGGCATTGGTGCGTACCCATTGATAGAGATTGTTCGTGTACGCCTCGTTCGTATCGAGCGCGCTGCCGATGATGCCGATGCTCGCCTCTATACCGTTCGATGCGCATACCCCGGCAAGCCAAAACCATTCCGAACGTATATACTGCGTACCCGCCTTGTAGTAATTGAGGTCGTCGAACTTGAAGATGACGACATGCGCGGGGAGCGGTTCGGACTTTTTTACTGCATTCGGGCTCAGGGGCGACTGCAGCACGGATGAACAGGACACCGCACACAGCGCACTGAGCACTGCAAGTATCATACGCGTCATAGGGACCTCCGCTTAGGAACTCCCTCGAATGTACTCCTTTGGAGAGGATACGGCTACCCGGATTTCCCGGGCCGTGAATGTAACTTTTTCCAGATTACCGGTGCTTCGCCCGATATCGAGCGGCGGTCATGCCGTATCTGCGCTGAAAGAATCGATTGAAATTCTGATGGCTCTTGAAACCCGTATCGAGAAGTATCTCGGTCACGGCATCGTCGGTGTTGCGCAAAAGCTCCTCGGCCCGGGTAAGACGCAGGTCATTGAGGTAATCGATATAATGAACGCCGAACACGGCATGGAATTTATCAAGGAAATATTTATGATTGAAACCGAGCATATCAGAGAGCGCATGCGAGAGGTTCTCATCGGCATAGTGTTCCTCGATAGAGCGGCGCACCTCGGCGGCGAAGCCGTCGTCCATGGCCGATCGTTCAAGCGTACGCTTGCGCGATGAGCGGCGGATGATCAGCCGCGGCGGTATGAGCACTTGATTACCCGTGCGGGGCCGGTCGCCGCTCATGATATCGCAGAGGAGATCGACCGCCGCTTTACCGATGGCGGTGAAATCCTGCGCGCAGGTGGTCAGCGGAAAATCATCCCCGTCCCCGGGCTTCTTATCATCGAAACCGGTGATCGCCATATCCGCCGGGATACGGAGCGAACGCCCCCTCGTTATGAACATATATGCGGCAAGATCGCTCTCGAAAACCATGGCCGACGGACGCTCCTTCATACCGAGCACGGCATCAATGCGCGCTGAAACGAACGCCTCGAAACGCTTGTTCGCATGGCGGCTGAAGAGAAGCCGCGGCGCCGAACCTGCGTCCGGTCCGAACATCCATGCACGCCGGACCATGAGCGAATGCTCGCGCATATACTCGCGGTACGCACGGTAGCGCGCGCGCGCGAATCCCTCGGCGCTTGTACCGAAATAGCCGATATGCTCATGCCCTTCAGCGCACAGATGGTCCATGATCTTGCGAATACCATCCGCCTCATCCGTACCGGCGTAATTGCCGCGCTTCGCTCCGCTGTCTATCATTACATCGACGGAAGGGACTTTACGTGAAAGCACATGCCATCCCTTCCGGCGCGCACCGGCGGGGATAGTGCCGAGCACACCGTCGAAACGCACTTTTCCCGCGAGGAGCCGTACCGGATCGCAGCGGGCGTCGAAAAAATCGATGCTGCCCTTCCCCTTCATGGACATGCCGCGGCATACGGCATCGTAAATAGGAGAGCCGACATAGGATTCAAAACGCATGCCGGCGTGGATATAGGCGATGCGCATGGTGTCAGCTTAATCGAAAGCAATGCTCATGTCAAACGATATCCAAATGGGGCCTTCGCACCGGTGGTTTGACATGCCCTACTGTCCGGACTATACTATGGGCACCTTGAAACATTCGAATTTGCGACAATTAAATTCGAATGTTTTCCTGTAAAATGTGAGCGATACCATACGATGAAATTCCGTTTCGGCATATCCGACCATTTTGTCCTTACCCCGGGGGCATTCCCTGCGGAAGTGAAATTCTTCGCCTTTGTCGTCACGCGAACGACGAGGAATTTCTCCTATGCGAAGCATCGACATACCGCCTATGAGCTCATCTATGTATCATCCGGCGTCTACCGGTGCACGCTCAACGGCAGCCGACTCATCGTACGCCCGGGATTTGTCGTTGTCGTCGAACCGGGCGATGTACACGAAGACAGCTGCGTGCCGGGCCTGTGCTACTATTCGGTGAAGTGCACTGTTCCCTATGGGAATGCCTCATCGCTCTCGGGACTCTTCTCCGCATCGGTACGCCCCGCGGAGCAGGTTATACGCGTGCCGCGCACGTCCTTCGATGTCATGACGCGAGCACTTGAACGCGATGCGAAACACGCGGATGAATTATCGATGCGTATCGTCGCCGAACGTTCGAAGGAATTCTTCTGGCAGACGGTGCGGCATATCCCAAGGGCGCGATTATCCGCAGGATTCGTATCCCCCGCGACATCGGGCGATTTCAAGGAGCGGCTGAACGCCCTTTTTGCGCGATCGCTCAGCGAACGGCTTTCCGTGAGAGCCATGGCGGAAGAATTCGGATCGAGTGAAAGCGCGTTCTTCCAGAAGTGCGCGGATACGCTCGGCATGTCGCCGGCGAAAGCGTTCGCTCATGTTCGGCTTGAAGCGGCCCGCACACTGCTCGTTGAAACGAATGATTACATACGCGATATCGCCATGCGATGCGGCTTTATCAATCAATTCCATTTCTCGCGCCTCTTCGCGTCGGTATACGGCTCCTCCCCGAAACAGTACCGTGCAATGACGGCGCGGAAATAGCAATGCATTCCGGAGCTTCAGCAATGTTTTTGAAATACCGCTGTACTATGCTATACTGGTCCGTGCATCAGGGCGGCATCCGCCGCCGGGAGTGCCCATGATACGCGATCGATCTTTTGCAGGGCGAAACAGTGCGAATAACGGGCGCTCAATGACCGTCCGTATTCATTCCAAGGAGCATTCCATGAGAACGATCCGATCGTTTTTATTATTCAGTGTGTTCTTCGGCATAGTATCGCCTGCGGACACAGCGTACACCGTCGGCATGTATCTGGAAAACCCGGCCGCGCAGACGAAACTCATGCGATCGCTCTCCGACGCCGGCATGCGTGCCAAAGCGCTTTCCCCCGCGGACATGGAAAACGAAGCCGTCATTGCGGGCGGCATCGACTGCATTGTATTCCTGAACGCCTTCCCGGAGGGGAAAAAAGCGAAGGACGTTTTCATCCGCTATCTCAAGGCGGGCGGCGACATCGTCATTGCAGGCAACGCGGCATCGCTCTGCAATTCCGACGAAACAGCCCTGCCGATGTTCGAGCCCAATGGATATTCGCTCTACTCGCTTGAGGGAACGGTGCGAATATCACCCGTTTCACCGGAAGGTGCGGCGTTCTCGATGAAAGGCGTATTCAGCGGCACGTCCGCCGTGGGGTTCACTTTCCCCGCGGCCTCCGAATACCTGCCCCTTCTTGCCGCTCTGGACAGACACGGACGAACGAACGGATACGCAGCGGGAACGCTCGTTCATTACGCCGGACCGTACTCGAACGGACAGTGGCTTCTCTATGGCATCAATGAACCTTCGTTCTACGACGATCAATTCGCTTCACTCACGTCACGCGTTCTTACGCAATTCAGATCGGGGACACTTCTGGAACAGTCGAGGGAACGCTCGTCTCAAAAGCGCTCTGTCGCCGCGCGTACCGCCCCAAAGCCATCCAGGTTCGTGAAGATACACAACGGACAATTCATTGCGCCGAGCGGGAAAAGACTTTTTCTCACCGGGGCCAATATGGCGGGAGCCATCGATGTGCCTTTTATTTTCGGGAGCGTTGAGAAGGGAACATTCGATGCAGCGCTCCTTGGATCGGTATTTTCACGCGCTCGCGACGCGGGCATAAACTGTTTTCGCGTCTGGAGCGCGCCGTCATCGGGACCGATAGCCGATGCGCTTCGTCACTATGCGCGGAAATATCAGATATACCTCTATCTCTGCATACCGACGATAGGGAGATACCGCACCGAGGACGAGATCGCCGCATGGTTCACAGCATACGCAAAAGCGTACGCTGATGAACCGATGGTGCTCGGCTACGACCTTGAGAACGAACCGCTCCTGCAGATGGTCGCTCCGACGGAGTACGGCGGCAAACCCATTGCTCTCATCCGCGGGATGTACGAGAAGTACAAGGATGATCTTCCTGCCGCATCCATCGATTTCATCATGAAGAACGGCAATAATGGATTTCACTCGAAAACAAAGTGGCTCTCGGCGGAAGACAAGCGGGACATCGCCGCTGCGTGGGTGTGCTGGCTCAAGAAAATAGCGAGCAATGTTTCCGCAGGCGGCTATTCGACGTTCCCGGGCTTCACCGGGAAATTCGACTACGATGCGAAATATCAGGACGCCTTCGATGCGGTGAACGGCACCTTCGCGCTCTATATCGCGACGGCGAAGAAGGCGATACGCGAAGCGGATGCGGACCATTTCATCACCATCGGCTACAATACCGAACTCGCGCTCCTGCCCGCGAACGACGAACTCGATTTCACATCGGCGCATGTGTATCAATTGCCGACAGCGTACGAAGAGCATATGAAGAACATGACGGTCATGGACAAACTGAAGATGCGATTCCCGGCGCAGCCGATAACGCTCGGTGAATTCGGCTACTCGGCGGGGTATCTCATTAAAACAGACGGTGTTGAAAAACCGATAACCGTTGCGAACCAGACCACCGGTGAGATGATGTTCTATCTCTACGCCTTCGCAAAGGGATATTCCGGCGCTGCCGTGTGGATGCTCGATGAGATCCCCGCATCGATAGCCCGCTTCAATATGAGCTGGGTGGGCAAATGGGGGATAAAGCAGCAGCGCCACGGCATCTACTATTATAACGGCGATCCGTCCACCGGCTATGCCGGCGAAAAGCCGCTCGCGAAAGCGCTTCGCTTCTTCAGAAAATATGCCGACTCGCATGACAGCGCCGGCGCTTCGATGGAGATAACCCCTGCGGACACGCAGATAAGTTCTGCGTATACGTTCACCGGCGAAAAGGCGTTCTATGTCGGCGCATTGCGGCATACGAGCGACCGCCTGCGTTTTACATCCGATGTCCCGGTGAATGTGCTCATGGACTGGAATGACGGCGCGCTTTCCGTTCTGGCGACATCCGATATCGCCGTCTCCATCGATGTATCGGCCTTCGTGCCGGGTCTTACATCGGCAGCGAACGTTTCGGGTACGCATGCGGGGAAAAGCGACGACGGGAAATTCATCCGATTGGAATTGCTCAGGGGCGAGACGGTTCGTTTCGCGCGATGAATGTCCCGTTCTCATAATCATCGAATGCCGTGCGCAATTCTTCCTCAGTGTTCATGACGATAGGTCCGCCCCATGCTATCGGCTCCTTGAGCGGCACGCCGCTCGCGAGAAGGAATCGTCCGCCTGTTTCGGAATGCGCGGATACGCTGGTAAGCGCCATCGCCTCTCTTCGCGACAGCAATTGACCGCCGAAATCGACCGAACCTTCGAACACATACGCGAATGCCGCATGCCCCTTGGGAAGCGCATGGGAGAAATCGCTTTTCGGCGCACAGGTCACATCGAGATAGACGATATCGATCATGAGTTCCTTCACCGGACCGATGACCGATCCATACGAGCCGGCGATGACGCGTACGCTGCCCGCGGATGACGCCACGACGGGAATATCGGCCGCCGCTATGCCGCGATAGCGCGGGGCTGTCATCTTGTGTCTGCGCGGGAGATTCACCCAGAGCTGGAATCCTTTGAGCTGCCCGTCGCCGACCATTTCTGGCATTTCCTCATGGATGATGCCGCTTCCCGCTGTCATCCATTGCACATCGCCCGCACCGATGACGCCGCGCGTTCCC
This sequence comes from Spirochaetota bacterium, assembly GCA_038043445.1. Taxonomy (NCBI): domain Bacteria; kingdom Pseudomonadati; phylum Spirochaetota; species Spirochaetota bacterium. The sequence continues at coordinate 26,615 of JBBTBY010000102.1, read as the reverse complement.
ATGCTGTCGCCGTGACGCACGGAGCCGGCAAGGAGATATGTCACTGTCTCTATGCCGCGATGCGGATGCCAGGGAAAACCGGCGAGATAATCGGCGGGCGTATCGGAACTGAAATCGTCGAGCATGAGGAAGGGATCGAATCGCGGGATCTGATGAAAGCCGAAAACGCGGTGAAGACGTACGCCGGCACCTTCCCTGGTGAGCGCGGCCGTCACAATGTCCCTGTGCATGATGAGCTCCTTACGATCGCCTGCTTATACGCACGACGATACCATCTCCGCGAAAGGCGATCGATGACTCACTTCACGCGAAGCCATTTCGCATCGTTCTTATCGTAGATCTGCGGATACACCCGGTGCGGCATGGCGATGCCGTGTTCGATCGCCTTATCCTTCACCCGGAGCGCGTTATAGGCGGCATAGACCGCTGCCGGCGGGCATGTTTCATCACTGAATCCGACCGACATCCGAACCGGGCAGGCGATGCGCGATCCGAAATGCACGCCGTCGAAATACGGCGCAATCGATATTGCGGATCCTTTATCCTCCGCTCTTGTGTTCTCGACAAGCTTCGGCCATCCTGAATCCCTGCCTTTCTGAAAACCAAGCAGGTCCGCTATCGCGGCCACATGGATGGATCCCTTGGTGAAATTCCTGTTCAGTCCGCAGAGGATGAGACCGAATCCGCCGCCCTGGCTTGTGCCGCCGTAGCAGAAGCGCGTCCTGTCGACGTCGGGACGCGATGCAAGCCAATTGACCGCGCGGTTGATGCCGAGGATGATGCGATAATAAAAGAACGTCTCGCGCGCCGCCACCCCGGCGACACAGTAACGCGGTGCACCGAACTCCTCCTTCACCCGATTGTCCTGATTCGTATAGAGCATCATCTGAGCATCGGCGGTATCCGCCGGCTCGAACGGATGCACGTTCATGACGAGAGAGATGAACCCATTGTCCGCCATGTAGGTGCTCGGTCCGATGACACCGGGACCGGCGCCGGGAACATTGACCTCCACTGGGAACGGACCTTTCCCCGCGGGGACGCTCAGGAACCCGTACACGCGCATACCGTCGAACGTAGCGAAGCTTACCCGATATCCCTCATGCTTCTCATTGCACCATTTCTCTACACGCTCGATACGGGCATCGATGGGGACCTCGGTATCGAGCTTTTTTACGGCATTGGCCCAGAACTCATCAAAATCGGCCGGGCATGCGGAACCGGCAACGAGCTTTTCCGGTTCATACGCCGCACCGAACACAGTGCGATAGTCCTTGTCGAGTTTTATGCTCGCAGTACACTTGAGAAAACCCGGCTCTGCTAGCGTGCCGGAAATAGTGACCGGGTTGCCGGCAGCAAGATCGAACACCGCATTCGTAATGACCTTCGGGCCGAAATTGTTCACGCTCACGTTCAATCGCCCTGATGAAAGAGGATTCTTGTCCTTATCGAGCACCTGTATCGTGAACGTGGCCACTTCTCCGCAGGTGTAGACCGCGTTCGTATGGTCGGACATCATCTCTATGGATTGGGTGAACGCCAGGAACGGCACGGCTATGCAGTATATGAGGTGCTTAATTACCATGTTATCGCTCCTGTCGTTTCATTTTCCTGCGTGCGTATGTAAATCGACGTCCGCGTGGATGCGTTCAGTATAATACAGGCGGGGGGATATTGGAATACTGCTTCCTCAGCCGTGTTCACGAGCCGTATGCGCCGTCCCATGTCCACGCTTCCGACGAATACTTCTCCGCGAACGCGGCTGCCGCTCCCGGAAGCGACGTGAGCATCTCCTCCCTCACGAACACCGCATCGCATGCTTCCGCGAATGAGCGCTTGAGCAAGGCCGCCATATCCTCGAACGATATACGCACATTATGGTCGGCGAGCGCACGCGTATTCCCGCCGAGATGCTCCCCTCCCCCGCTCATAAGCTCATTGTAACGCGCGGGGGAAAGCGTGAACGGGATGGAGCCGTGCTGAAAAACGAACCCGCGTTTCCATCGCTGGGCATTGCCGCCTATCTTGTATCCGTTGACGACAATATCGTATTCCTCACGCGCGGCGAAACAGACGGGGTTGCGTTCACCGAATTTCCCTTCATGCGGGAGCTCGCGGGCGAACGCCGCCGCAAGTCCGAGTTCACGATAGGCGTGAATGATAAAGCCGCACAGGAAACGATAGCATTCCTTGACCGATCCACCCGCGATGTCGGAACGTGCGCAGATGCTGTAGGTTATCTCGTCATCATGGAATATCGCGCCGCCGCCGGTCATCCTTCTGACAACGGGAATGCCGGCCTTCTCACATGCGGCACGGTCGACGGAAGCGGAAGCCTGGCTTCGGCCGAGCGAAAGCGATGCCGGTCTCCAGCCGTAGATGCGGAGCACCGCTTCGGTGTCGCCGCGCATGAGCTCATCGAACAGATATTCGTCGATGGCCATATTGGTGACGGCATCACAGTGCCCGGAGTAGATGTATCGGAACGGCGTCGGCATTGTGCAAGTATATCATGCATCGGTCCGATGGACAAACGCCTGAGCCTGTCGCGAAAATGCCGCGGGCAAATGCCTGTTTTCTGCCCTGCTCGTATTCCGCGATCCTTTCCCATGCAGGAAAAACATTGACATTCACCCGCGTTTACCTATAATCCGCACATGCCAAAACGACAAGCCGATCCATTCTACTGGGGCGCCGCATCCGCCGCGCATCAGGTCGAAGGGAATAATCGCCGTAATCAGTGGTGGGCGTTCGAGAACGGCGTCGGTACTGCGAGCGGCGAACGATCGGGCATAAGCTCTGATCATTATCGTCGCTTCGCGGACGATTTCCGCACGCTCAAAAAACTCGGCCATAACGCACACCGCATATCGTTCGAATGGAGCCGCTTTTTTCCGGACGGCCCCACGTCAGTGGATAAAGGCGCCGTACGCCATTATCGCCGCGTCATCGATACGCTCAAGCGCCTTCATCTCGAGCCCTTCGTCACGATATTCCATTTTACGATACCAGAGTGGTTCGCCCAACAGGGCGGCTTTGCCGATGCAAGGAACCTCGTCTATTTCGATGACTTCGCCGCGCTCCTCGCCCGGGAATTTAGCGACGTCCGTTACTGGTGCACCATCAATGAACCGATGGTCTATGCGCTGCAATCATACATCACCCGCGATTTCCCGCCCGCGCAGACCGATGTGTTCTCCTGCCTCCGTGTGATACGCAATCTCCTATTCGCCCACGCGCGATGCTACCGAATACTGAAAGCGGAGAACCCATCATGCATGGTCGGCCCCGTGCAGCATTGTACCTGCATGGAACCCGTGCATCGCCATAATCCGCTCGATGTCGCCGCAGCAAAGGGCATCGACTGGTTCTTCAACTATATGTATCTCGATGCCCTCTCCACCGGCATGCTGCCGCCGCCCCTCGCGCTCTTTTCCCGCGACACATCGATACCCGGGACCGCCGACTTCATCGGCATCAATTACTACACACGCCTGTATATCGGCGCGTTCTCGATAACCGGGCGCTTCGCAAAAAGACCTGACGAACAACGGACGCTCATGGGATGGACGGAATATCCTGAAGGCATATCGCATTTCATCACGTCAATTACCGAACGATACAAGCTTCCTGTCATCATCGCCGAGAACGGCATCGCCACCGACGATGACGCCTGGCGGTCCGCCTTCATCGAGCGACATGTATCGCGGGTGATGGAAGCACGCACGAACGGGGCTGACGTACGCGCCTATTTCCACTGGTCGAATCTTGATAATTTCGAATGGCAGCGCGGGTTCAGCCCGCATTTCGGATTGATCTCGGTTGCAAAGGACGGGAAGCGGCATATAAAGAAAAGCGCCTTCGCGTACCGTGATCTCATGACAAGGCTTCTCAAGAAATCGTTCAGACCTTCCAGTCGTGCTTGATATCGATACGCAGAAGGACGACTATCCACATGACCGCGTTCGCGATGAGCCATATCGGCGAGTAGATGAAATAGAAGAGAAGATACTCGAGCGGATTGAAACGGAAATTGAGCACGCGTGCGAATGCGCCGGTCAGCACACCGGAGAACAATATCGCCCCCGCAGTAGGTATGATGCCTTCGACGAAGATAAGATCGATATGCGTGAGCCACAGGAATAACCCGGCGATGACATGGTACTGCTGCACCGTCATGAAGATGATCGGGAGTATCGCGGTGATACGCAGCTGCTTCAGCGTGAGGAACATGACAAGATAGGCTATGAACGGCAGGAAGAGCAGCATCGCCGAAAGGAAGAACGACGGCGACTTGAACATATGCAGGACAACGATGAAGAAGTTCTCTTTCAGCCAGAGTATATTATTGAGCGCCCAGCGCTTGCGCTGTGTGAGCCAGTCGCCGATCGTATCCGGCACCTCGTTCTTCACTTTGAGCCGCGGGGGATAGGAAAAACGGGCGCCGTCCCGGAACGCACGAGCCGCAAAATCCATGTCCTCATGGAAGACCTGTCTGAAACCGCGGAGTTTCCTGAAAAGCGCCGTCCGTACAGCGAAGGCAGCCCCGTTCATCGAGGGACTGCGGCCTGATAGACCGGCCATGACGAATTCCGTCATCGCTATCGAGAGGAATTCATACCCCATCATGCGAGAGATGAGCGATTTTGTTATCGCCTCTTTGGGAAGCTCGACGATATCCTGCGAACACATGATGTCGGACAGCTCCTCGAGTAGTGTCCCGCCCGCGGGCAGGACGATGTCATTGTCGAGGAACAGGAGCACATCCGAGCTCACCTCAAGTGCGACATTATTGAGCGCCGTCGACTTCCCCAATCGCTCATGATTATATCGGACTTTTATCCTTTTCCCGAACGGAGCGAGCGCCTTTTTTATCTCCTTCGTCGCTTCCCCGTCGACAACGACCACGATCTCCTTCTCCGCGTGACGATCGGACAGAAGGGTGCGCACAATGCTCTGTACGCGTTTTGGCTTTTGATATACGGGTATGAGCGCAGTTATCTTCATGTGGCGGCCCAGTATATACTAGCATGCCAATAGCCGCAATCGAACCCGCCGCGCTGGCACTGTCTTGGCGCCGACCGGACACCCTATTACGGCGCACCGCCACTTGACTTTCGGCGATCTTGTGCGTATATTTCTGATACAATATTAATGGATTAGTCCAATATTATTGGAATATGGGAGTTTCCATGATACAGGTGCTCTGCCGGGCGTTCGACATGCTCTCGCTTATCGGCAAACATGACGGCATGCGTCTCACCGACCTCGCCGCTTCCGTCGACATCGGGAGGACCACCGCCGGCAACATACTGTCCACGCTCAAGCGCCTGGGCTATCTCGCACAGAACGACAAGAGCGAATACCTCCTTTCCGACAATTTCTACGCCCTTGCTGCGACGAAAGCGAACCGCGACAGGGACGCGCGCATAGCCGAAGAGAACGTACGCATGCTCGCCGAACGCGTGAATGAATCCGTCGTCCTCGCCTCGCTCGTGAACGGAGAGCGCTGCACCTTAGCCGAAGCACGGGCCGACCGCGCGCTTACGGTGAACACCGATGTCTACCGCGACGGGAATCTCCTCTCCACGGTCACCGGGCGCATACTCCTCGCGTATATGAATGCTAAGGAACGCGCGGGGCAGAAAAAGTACCGTATCGATGCGGCACTCGAAGCCGAACTGACCGCTATCCGCGAGAAAGGCATCGGGATCTTATCGAAGTCCGATATTGCCGCTGTCGGCGTTCCGATACTCACCCGCGACGGTGTATGGGCAGCGATCGGCGTGTATCTCCCCGCGATACGCTTTACGGGAAAACACCGCATTGAGATCATCGACAGCCTCAGATCGATAGCGAAACGTGTCGAGACGCAATTGAACATGGCATCATTGCCGGGGCCGAAATCCGCGGCGTAACGATACACAAAGAAGGAAAAGGAGCAAACCATGAGCATCACATCTGATTTCAAGGAGTACGCGAAAAGCGTCAACTGCGATCTTATCGGCATCGCACCCATCGAACGTTTCGCGGGGCTCCCGGCGGACCGCAACCCGGCATCGATATTCCCCGAAGTGAAGTCGGTCATCGTCGTCGGCAAGCGCATTCCGCGCGGGGCGCTGCGCGGCGTTGAAGAAGGGACACAGTTCAACACCTACAGCTCGTACGGCTATTCATGGCTTGAAGACCGCTTCCTCTCGATAACGACGGTGAAACTCGCTGAATTTCTCGAGAACAACAAATGGGAAGCGATACCGATGATCAATCTCCCCGTCGAGATGGGTCCCATGGGCGTTCCGGTGCGGCCGGGCAACGTCGCCCCGAACGTGCTCGTCGATTTTGACGATGCTGCCGTGCGTGCGGGGCTCGGGGAGATAGGCTATCTCGGCGCGTTCATCACACCGGAGTACGGCACGCGTCAGCGTTTCTATCTCATACTGACCGACGCCGTTCTCGATGCAACACCGTTCTCGACCGCGACGACCGGTGAATGCTCGAAGGAATTCGCGAAATACTGTCCCCTTGGCGCGATCAATACCGAGAAAGAAACGGTCATCGATGTCAACGGCAAGAAAATGAAGGTCGCATCCATTGATCACGGGAAATGCGCGCAGTGCAAGAACGGCGCTGTCGGCAATCGCCGTCACCCGAAAGGAAAGCCCGACCGGCTCGCCGCGGTATGCATGCGGAGTTTCATGGTGCATCTGGAAAAACAGGGAAAGCTCACGAACAAATTCGTCAATCCATTCCGCACACGCCCGGCATGGGTGGTACACGGTGAGCGCGAGATAATCGGCGAGGGGCATGATATAGAGTAGACACTCACCCCTCCCCGACCCTCCCCTCTCTCACAGGGAAGTGAGAGAGGGGAGGGAGAGTGAAAAAACAGGAGAATGAATCATGAAAACACTTACCAAACAAATGATAAAAGAATTCGCGATATCCCACGGGCTTGACCTGTTCGGCGTCGCCAACATCGAGCGCTTCAAGGATGCGCCGAAGGATATGAGTCCGGCATCGATATTCCCCGAAGCAAAGTCGGTCATCGTCGTGGGAAAACGCATACTCCGCGGCAATTGGCGCGGTATTGAAGAAGGGACATACTGGCCGACGTATACGTATTTCGGCTATCACGGACAGCTTAACACGACGTTCATCCATACGCCGATGTTCGAAACGGCATGCTTCATCGAGGATTTCGGATACGAAGCGGTGCCGGTGTATCCCGGTGTGACGGCGGATGATTTTAAACCGCTCGGCGAGCCGCTCCGAAAAGACGGCGTCGTTCCGGATGTGAACGTGAACATACGTATCGCGGGTGTAGCTGCCGGCATCGGCGAGATCGGCTGGTCGAAGATATTCATGACGAATGAATTCGGCCCGCGCGTTCGTCTCGCCTGCATCATCACCGACATGGAGCTTGAACCCGATCCGCTCGTAGAGCCGAATTCAATCTGCGACAAGTGCATGCAGTGCGTAAAAGGATGCAGCGCCTGCGCCATACCGCACATGAAAGAACAGAAGACGGTGAAGATCAAGATCGAGGACAAGACCTACGAATGGGGTGATGTGCATATGGGCCGCTGCACCATGAGCTATCACGGCGGCGATTCGATGAACTCGCCGTTCATTCACCGCGACATGCCCGGCTGGAACGTGGATGTGACAAAGTCGGATTTCAGCGAGGACACCGCGTACAAATTCGCCTGGACGCTTTCGCAGCAGCCGTGGCGCAAGTCGGAAGAACATCCGTCGGGATGGATAATCGAAGGCCATCACTATCTCCTCCAATGGGGCGAGGCGGGAAGTTTCGGCGTGGAAGGCTCACGCGGATGCATGCGGAGTTGTTTCAATCACCTCGAGAAAAAGGGAACGATACAGCAGACGTTCAATAATGGGGAGTTCATCAAGCGTGAGCGATGGCTCTTGCCGGCGGAAGTACCGGCACGGAAAAAATAGATCTTCATGAGCGTCATACGTCCGTCGGCTTGATAAATAATGTACCGCGGCGTATAGTAGCTTCGTATCGCGAGAGAACGCCTTACGGAGCCGCTGCATGAACGCACATCGGATCTTCACCGTGTTTTGCATCCCCGTACTGTTCCTATCATCCTTCTGGTCTCTCGCCGCATTGGAAACCCGTGTGCTCTACCGGGAAGATTTCGAAAAGACCGCGATAGGTGCAATACCCGCCGCGGTTAAGGATAATAGCAGCTGGGCGGGAACGAGCTGTCCGCTGCGCGTTGTCGATTCAGGCGACACACGTATCGGCAAGAACCTCGAAGCCGAGGTGAGCGGATTCGCACAGATAATGCTCGGCATGATATCGTCGGTGGAAAAAGGCAAGATCTATCGCGTGAGCGTTTCGATCGCGAGCAAGGGAACGCAGCGCATCGAGGTCACGCTGCGGCAGGACATATCCCCCTACCGCGAATACTGCCGCGACCTTTTCACCGCGTCGGAGTCGATGCAGTCATTCTCGTTCATGAGCGCATCCGGCGAGGACGGCAGGCGGGTGTGCATCCTGCTCAAGATGAACGGCGTCACAACGCTTTTAATAGACAATGTCACCGTGGAAGAAGTGATCGGCGAGCTTCCGCCGCCTGCCCCGCCGGCGAAAGGGAATCATATACCGAACGGGGGTATGGAGCTCGCTATGGACGGATGGTTCATCCGCGGCGATGCGTACGTCATCGATACCGCGAACGCGTTCGAAGGGAAACGTGCGATGCTCATGTCCAATGGCGCGCTCGTGACATCCACGTGGATGCGCTTCTCATCCGAAGGGGAATATTGTGTGCGCGCGCGCGTACGAAGCGAGGCCCCCGCCGTGCTCACCATCGGCATGGGCAATTATATATTCCCGCGGCCGGGGTCGAGCGGGACCAATGTGCAATTCGATGTACTGCCGAACAATGGTTGGAGGACGGTCGAACTCCGCTGGCGGCCCTCGGTACCGGTGGGAAAGATCGTTGCGACGGCGGACTATTACTTCAGCATGCGCGCGGGGAGCAATTCGTCGGTCATGGTCGATGCTGTTGAGGTGAAGACGGTCGGGTCAATGGATACATTCGAACCGCGTGCAAAAGAGGAACTCGCCGTATTCACCGATATGCCGCATGGTGTTGCAACCGTTGGGGAAACGGTCAGCGTTACGGTGCGGTCGACAGCGCCGACGTCGGCACGTCTGACGATACTCGACGAAGATGATAAGGAGTACAGATCGATACCGCTTTCGTTCACCAGATCGGATGCCGTCGTGCGCCTTGCCGATATGCCGTGCGGATACTGGCGGCTTGTTACTGTCAGCGATAGAAAAGAAGCTTTTGAAGGAGAAACATTCCTGTCCGTGGTCCCCCCGATGCCGCCGGTATCGCATTCTCAATGGGTTGCCGGAACGCATGTGCCGGAATCGATGCCGCTTGTGCGCACCGCCTGCGCAAAACTCGGTCTCGTATGGGACCGCATGCATGACACTTCAAAGATATCGAAACGGTTCACTGTGGAGACAGCCCCCGGGTCGTATACCTTCGACGATACTACGCTTGCCGCGATGCGCAGAGACGGTTTTTCCCTGCTCGGTTCACTTGAGGACAAGGTCCCGAAGGATGTTTCCGCTGAGTGGCTTGCGGGCTGGGAAAAATACGCACGCGAGACCGCATCGCACTGGAAGGGCGCTATCGATGCGTGGGAAATATGGAATGAGCCGAACCTGAAAAAGATCACCCCCGCGCAGTATTGCGATATTCTATCAGCGGCAAATCGCGGCGTGAAGGCGGGGAACCCCGATGCGTTCGTCGTGGGGCTTGGCGGCGTTGCCCCGCTTTACAGTCCGTGGCTTTTCAGCGCGATATCCAACGGCGCGGGTGCTCATTGCGATGCGATTAGCTTTCACGGCTACGGCGTAACGACGTGGAGCACGACGACCGGTCCGTCGAAACTCATCGCTTCAGCGGCGCTGATACGGTCGGCTCTCTCTAATGCCGGCACACCGCAGCTGGAATTATGGGACACCGAGGCCGGTATCGCCGTCGATTCCAGTTTCAGGAAATTCATCATGCCGCCGGGAGGTGAATCGGATGCGAAGAGCGGTGCATACATGCTGGCGAAATCACTCGCCGCGGTAAAGGCCGCAGGTCTATCGCGGATATTCTACTACAGCGCCGTCGGCACGACGCATGCGGGCGACGGGGGACTTCGTATCCTTACCGATTTCAACAATACTATGAAAATAACCGCTGTCCCGCTTGCTGTTGCAGTATCGCTGCTCGAGGGGCGTGATTTCATATCGGACCGATCCGATGGAACGTCCGGCATCGTACATCTTGTGTTCAAAGGGCGCAGCAGTTCGGTTGATATGTACTGGGCGCCGAACCACCGCGCACGGATAACTCCTCCCTCGGGCACGAGACGTATCGTGTCGGTATGGGGCCGGACGATGAGGCCAACGGCTGCGATCGACATCGATGCAGCCCCGGTATACTGTATCGGTGATTGACTTGGATGCGATACCGGGCAAGCACCTGCAAACACGACGAATTCGCTGAAAAATAATTGATACAACAGCCCTTGACAAACGCCCCCATTCTGACTACAGTATAGTGTGACCGGTCACATATTTCAGGCGGTTCCATGAATATCCGAGATATCGCAAAAAAAGCCCATGTAAGCTATATGACGGTAAGCCGCGTCATCAACGGTTCGCCCCGCGTCAATGCGGGTACACGTACTCGCATCGAGAAGATCATACGGAGTACCGGCTATGTACCCGATCATGCCGCCGGCATGGTTCGAAGGAAGACGCGTACTGCGGTCGGACTCATCCTCCCCCGCATGGAGTACTCGTTCTTTGATGCGTTCATCAACCGGTTTTCGGAAGCATGTGCGCGCGAAGGGTATGATCCCGAGATATACCTGTCGCGCAATGACCCCGAGGAGGAACGGCGATGCGTGCATGCACTCGCATCCCGACGCGCGCGGGGCATCGTCCTTGCTGCGGCGACCGCCGACCTCGATATACTTGCCCTCGCGGAACGATACATCGATTCGATCATACTGCTCGGGGCCACCGAGAAGAAAGTAACGCACAATTACGTCGGTGTTCCCGAACGCGGTATAGCGCGGACCGCGGTCCATGCCCTTGCGTCACAGGGGCATACGAATGTCCTTCTTGTCACATCGCAGATGCGCACGCATACCGTTGTCGGACGTACGACGGAACGCGTCACGCTCCTTACGGAGGAAGCGTCACGCGTCGGGCTTCGCATCGCGTCGACGATCGCTCTTGACAATGACGATTACGATGAGCTCATCGATACGGACAGTATCCGAGCCGCGGTACAGAACGGCATTACCGCAGCGCTCTGCGAGAACGACTTCGCCGCAATGAAGATATATCGTGCCGTGCATGACGCACACCTTGCCATCCCCGATGATCTGTCGGTCATCGGCATCGACGACATCTTCTCGTCGCGCTATATGACGCCGCCGCTTACGACCATCGCCATACGCTACGAGACCACCGTCGATACGATAATCTCGTACCTGCGGTCCCCTTCGGGAAAACCGAAGCAGATATCCTTCCCCGCAGCATTCTGCGAACGATCGTCCATAAAAAATATCCTGCGCGTATCATAACGGAGATAATATGAACCACATGAATCGACTCGCCGCCCTCTTCATCCTGAGCGCATTGCCGATCATGCCGCAGACGCTCGAGCTGCTGCCGATGTTCACGGCGCTGCCGCCGGAAAAACCCGCTTGCGAAGTGTGGATCGAGGGCGAAGACTTCACATCTCAGGAAGGCGGCTCCATCGCCGCCGATGCGAACTGCTACGGCGGGAAACGCTGGGAGCTTTTCCGTACTGAAGGCGGCGCAAGCGTATCATACACGTTCACGGTGACCGGCGGGAATTATCTCATCGCTGTCGCCGGACAGGAGACCGGTGTTTCCTACACATCTCCCGTCACCGCTTCGCTCAACGGGCGATCAAAAATACTTGGCACGTGCCCGAATGGACAGGGGTGGGATGCGTCGAAGGCCACGCGCTGGAATTTCATTTCACTCACTGATCTTGCCGCCGGAGAACATACGCTCACATTCCGCGTGAGCGAGAAACGGGCGATGGATACGCGCTTCGCGTACCGCATCGATGCCATTGCGCTCGTGAAGGACCCGTTCGCGAACATCGTCATCGCGCCGAAGATAGAGACCGGAAGGCCCGCGAATGTGTTCACCACGGCGACACCGATCGTGTTCCGTAACGTATCGCCGGGCAAAGCGCGTATGTTCGCCTATCGCGTGACCGATTTTTTCGGCACCGAGAAAGCCCATGGTACATGGAAAGCGGATGCCGACCTTCCGCTCCCCGATCTCGCGCTCGGATACTATCGTCTCCTTCTGAGCGACGAGAAGGGTGCGCTCCCGTTCATACCCTTCGCGCGTGTCGTCGACCCGGCATCACGAATCGCCGACCCGGAAAGCCCGTACTGCATCGATACGGCACAGAGCTGGTGCTCACGCCCGTCGAATCATCCGCTCTTCCCGAGGAATTCCTACGAAATAACATCCGACCTCGTGCGGCTGTCCGGTGTATCCATGGTGCGCGACCGATACAGTTTCAATCAGCTCAATCCATCGCCGGATGAGTACCGCTGGGATAATGCCTATCTCACGAATGCGCGCATGCTCTCTGAACGCGGCGTACCGGTCGTAAGCGTTTTTCATGATGCCCCGAAATGGACGAAAGGCCCGCTCACGAGCCTCCCGCATGACCTTTTCGCCCTGTACCGATTTGCTAAGGCATCTGCGCACGAGTACGGTTCAATGATAAAAGCATGGGAGTTCTGGAACGAAGCTGATATCAATTTCTGCTTCGACGGCGCATGGGAATTCGCCGCGGCGCAGAAGGCGGCCTATCTCGGGTTCAAGGCGGGAGATCCGAATACGACGGTGCTCATCGGGTCTTCGGCGGAGGTGCCGCTGCCGCGCTATTATCACACGATATTCGAGAACGGCGTCGCGGACCATTTCGACGTGTTCAATTATCATATTTACCGGAGGGTGCATGAATTCGAGCCGCTTGTCGCGAGCGTGACCAATGTGCTTGCGAAGTACGGCTGTTCCGACAAGCCGATGTGGATAACGGAGAACGGGCTTAAGCACGAATGGCCGGGAAAAGAAGATCCGATCGTACCGAACAATCCGAACCGCGAGCACGATGCGGAGCAGGAACGCATGCAGGCTGAGCTTCTGGCGAAGGCCATGGTCCTCATGCAGTCACTCGGCGTCGAACGCGATTTCTTCTTCGTATTCCCGCCGTACAATGAGACGGGCGGCGGCAAGGTGTGGGGGATACTCCGTTTCGATTTCACGGTGAAGCCTGCATTCGCGGCGCTCGCGAACCTTACCGCTGTCCTTTCGCGCACGCGTTATCTCGGGCGCTATGCCGCGGGCGAGGGCATCGATGCGTTCCTGTATTCCCGTGCGGACGGGTCGCAGACACTGGTATATTGGACCTCGAATGATTCGCGATCGTTCTCCATCCCCGCGCAGTCAAAAAAACCGGAATGTATCGACATCATGGGCGGCCGTTCGGCATGCGGGACCACGCTTACCGCAGGGAGATATCCGATCTATTGCACCGGTGTTTCGGGACTTACCGCAGTACCGTATAATAAACCCGATATGCCGCAGCGCACAAAGACGGATAAGGATATCGTCCTTCGATTCCTTCCCGGCAGCACGTTCGCGTTACAGAGCAAAACGATGATGCGCATCGCGGACGGCGGCGGTAATGCCGAGGTCGAGATATTCAATTTCAGCGGCTCGCCGAAGACCGTGATGCTGACCAATCTCGGAACGGGCTATGCGGTATCGGGCATCTCCGGATCGCATCAGATAGCGCCGATGAGCGCGAAAAAAGTGCCGTTCACCGTGCGCGTGAACACCGTCGATCCGTTCTCGATAAGCATCGGCGGCGTATCGGGCCCGCGTCCGGTGGCACCGTTCTCAGTGCCGATATTCATCGATATAAAAAATAGCGCCGCACTTTCCGGACGAACGCTTCCGCTGAACGATGTCGCACGCTGGCGGAAGAACGCAGCCGGCGATATGAACATCGAATATGATGCGGGCGAACAGGCGATGCGCTTTTCGGTGAAGTTCATACCGAACACGGATTGGTGGGTGTATCCGGAATTCCCGCTCGATCTGTCAAAAGAGGGCTTTGAGAATGCTGTCGGCGTGAGCTTTGAGGTACGGGCGGAATCGGTAAGTCCGAAGGGCTTCACGACAACGCTTTTCATGGCAGTGACCGAGAACATCCAGGAAAAAGGGAAAAGCATATACTTCCCGTTCCCCTCCATGACGACGAACTGGCAGACGGTAACCATTCATTTCAAAGCGGAAAGCCCCGGCGATTTCGACCCCTCGCAGGTGAAGCTCATCCGTATCGGGTGCAATCCGAAACAGGAGAATTTCAGCTACCGCGTACGCAATCTGATGGTATACTATAAAAAATGACGTATTGTGCTGCCGCTTCGTACGGATGATGACCGCATAGTACAGCAAGTACGTTCCATGGAGAAGCATATGTATCGATCGATCGCCATGCTGATCGCTATCACCATCTCACTTTCGTCCGCCGAACGCGAAGTGCTCGTAAGCGTGATGTGCTGGAACACGCCGCTTGGCTCCCTCAACGGCGCGCGCCAATGGCAGGTCAATGGGTACAATTACGAACGCCAGAGATCGGGCGAGAGCGCGGCGAATTATCCGCTTCCTCCTGATGTAAACTTCCCGCGGACGCTTGTTGTCGGCACGGATGAATATTATGCGCTTCAGTACAAGGCCGCGCTCATCGATCTTGCCCGCATGAAAGGAGCATCGTTCGACACCGCGCTCTTCGATATGCTCCCGATGCCCATCTATGATCCTTCACAGCCGATCTCATCGACCAACGCGCCGCTCACTCATTTCCGGACATTCCTTGAATGGCTTCGTGCCGCTGAAGTTACCGGGATGAAAGCGGGGATATTCGCCGATGTGCAGAACAAGTCCGGCGATCATCCGCAGGGCTATAAGCTCAACACCGCCGAATGGACGCGTGATCTTATCGGTGCCGTCGATGCGGTCAAGGATGCGAAAGCGCTCTGGCGTATCGGCGAAAAACCGGCCGTTATTCATTTCGGCACGTCGATCAAAGCGGGAAATTCGCCGCCCGTTCGCGGCGCACCCGAACCCGACGGCGGCTGGCGTTCGGTGCTGAAGTCTGTGCGCGATGCGGGCCGCGAATTCTACTTCATCGCCGATATACGGCCGCTCGATGCCGATATTCAGGCGTGGAATTCCATCGCCGATGCGGTCTATTCGTTCGCGCCGGCGGGACCGAAGAACTATTTCGCCGACATCCATCCCTATCTCATGGAAAAGATATTCACCGTTCCGTTCATGTGGGTCGTGAGTCCGGGGTATTACAACCCGGGACTTCGCGCATACACGGAGCCGGATTTTGAGCGCATACATCGCACGTATACCGCAGCGATGAAAGCGAACGCATCGAAGATACAGGTGCTTACGTGGAACGATTTCGGCGAGGACACCGACATTGCTCCGTCAGCAAACAAGGGCGACTGCCTGCTCACCGTTTTCGGATATTACAATCGATGGTTCAAGTCCGGTATTCAGCCGAAGGCCGATACCGATACTATCATCATCGCTTATCCTGTTGCGATACCGGCGAATGTGCAGTCGAAGCCGCCGGCATGGGGCGATGCGAAACGCAATCAGGAGAAATATGCCGTCGACAAGGCTGTGACCGCTCTGTCACCGGCGTGGGGTGATTGGATCGCGCCTGCATATTCGCCGAAGATATTTTACTGGGCGAACATAAGAACATCACAGACGCTTTCGGTCAACGGAACATCGATCACGCTCCCGCAAGGTCTATCGATGGGCGAGCTCGGCACACTTGCGCCGGGGCCTGTCGCAGCGGTGATCGGGGAAAAAACCGTCGACCTTCCGCCCGTCATCCAAGTTTCCGATGAGCGCGAATCGGGACTGCGCTTCCGCTATGTGAACCTTTCCGAACCGCTCCCGCCGCATGTGCTGGGCGCATTAAAGATACGCCCGATACCGTCCGCGATCAGCGAGAACTTCGAGTCGTTCCCGTCGACGGCGGCATGGATAGCGAACAACCGCGGGGGATTCAGACTTTCCGGCGAGGATGAATTCCTTATCGCTGAGAATCCGGTCAAGGATGAGGTCGATCCGAGCGAACGCTGCCTGAGGATATACTCCCCGCAGAACACGCCCCGCGGACTTCTTACGATACGATTCGCAACGATGCCGGAAGGAAAATTCAGCTTTAAAGTATATTCACCGCGCCCGAACAAGATCGGTCCGCCGTACGGAAATGCGACATGGTATTTCAAGAACAGCGCGGGACTTTTTTCCGGCGATATCTATGAATATCTTTCCAAGTGCACGGCCGGCACCGGCGAAAAAGAACCGTTCGGCGGCTACACGGCGAGCGATCTCGGAAAGCTCGACAATGCCTGGCATACGGTAAGCGGGGGCTGGTCGTCGAACGGGCGCGTGAACATGGCATACGACGGCGTCGAACGTGTGGTGCATGCGCCGCTGCAGAACGCGCTCGATATCGGGGTGAAGTACTTCTCCCTCGCAAGCGCCGATGTCCTGGACGGTAAGCGCAGTTCAGACGTCTATATCGATGACATCATGATTTCAATGGCTGAAAAATAAGCAGGACTGCTAATGAGGAGCACACAATGATACTGAGCATTCGACGCCTTCTCATCATGCTGCTGTGCGCGTTCTCGGTGTTCGCCGACATCTCGCTTGCGCCGCGATCCATTGCGTCGCTGTGGATATCGCCGAACACGAAGGCAGTGATCGAATTCACCGTGTCCAACAGTTCAGGTGCGGCCATTCCCTGTGAGATCATCGATTATTCCGGCGCCGTCATTGCGCGCATGGATATGACGGTCGTGAACGACACTGCTCGAGCGGAACTCGCGCTCCCGAACGGCTACTATGAGATACATGTTCCTTCTTCCGCACAGAGCTTCGGCATCGTTTCGCTCCCATCGTTCTCCGGCACACCGGACCCGTTCTTCGGCATCGATGCCGGACTTTCCTGGCTCACGCAGAAAAGACTTTCCCGCGATGATGCCATGGCGATCATCAAACGCATCGGTGTGGTCCATGTTCGCGAGCGGCTCGGTCTCGGCGCCATCATGCCGAAACCGGATGTGTTCACGCCGGAAAGCTATGAAATAGTACGCTCGCGGTATGCCGAGCATTCGATCAAGGTGCTCGAGATGTTCCACAGCCTGCCGACGTGGATGGAAGGCAAAGGCGACCGCGATCTTCCCGGCAATGTGCTCTTCGCCGCCGATGCTATGCAGAAGCTCGGCAAACGCTGGGAGAATTACGATGCCATGCTCGAGGTATGGAATGAGGTCGACGCCGCGAGCTACAGCGGCAATAAACCCGTTGACCAGTATGTATCGCTCCTTAAGGCAGTGCAGTACCGCTATAAAAACGCGGGGCTTTCTGCGCGTATCGGGACCTGCGGTTTCACGCCCGAAGCGCTCAAGGCCGATGAAAAGCGCTCGACAACGCTCAATAACTATGTAAGCGCCGCCGACATCGCGGGTAGCGACCGTGCATTCCTCAACCTTGCAGCCGAGAACGGCATACTCGATGCCGTCGATTTCATCTCGATACACTATCACAATCAGGTCAACGCCGATATGACGACGCTCGGGTACATCGACATCATTCAGGCGTATCGATCGTGGGCGGAGAAATACGGCCATCCGGCCATGCCCATCGTGAACACCGAGACCGGCGTGAGTTTCCCGATACCGAAAGGCACCGTACGTCCAGAGCAGTCGGTGGATGATGTCGCTGCTGCCGGCCACGTGTTCAAAACGGTTGAATCCATGGCATGCGGTATAAAACGCTACTACGCCTTCTATCTGCAGAACTATTTCGAGGATGTGCGCTGCTGGGGCCTTCTCGACGCGAACGGTTCGCCCTTCCGCACCTTCGCCTGCTACGCATACGCGATACAGGCGCTTGCGAACGCCGAATATGCCGGGGAACTTGCGCTTGACGGCGTGAAATGGACGCGCGTGTTCACCCGGGGAAGAGAGGCGATCATCGTGCTGTACTCCCCCGAACCGGCCGTGCTGAAGAATGTTCCATTCGCAGTGAAACGTATTGCAGCTATCGACGGGAGCGATGTGCCCGTGACCGGTACCGTTTCGCTCGGGAAGATCACCTATCTCTTCGCGGACGCTTCCGCTGTAGGGAAATATCTCAACAGGAGCGGGCAAGCGTACCGCCTCTATCAGATGAGCCGCGGTGAGAAAAAAACGTCAAAGCTTTCACCGATAGTGCTGCAGCGGAGGCTGATCAACGGCCGCGAGATATTCTCAACGCCGAAGAACTATGAAGTGCCGGAGAGCGAACTTTCGGATATGTTCTTCGAAGTGCGCGTGTACAATCTATCCGATACTGCGCAGTCGCTCAGACTGAAGGCGTATGTGAAGTCGCCGGATGAGGTCATCGCAGAAGAGTCCGTCAGCGTGCCGGCCTCGTCGTACAAGGATGTACCCTTGCACCTGAATGTGAAGCCGCATCTGACCGGCACCGATCCGCGCATCCTGTATGTCTCGGCAGCGAACGCCTCGCTCCCGGCGGCAAGTCCGCTCGCAGTGAAGATACGCCGCGAAAGCTCGATAGATGATCTCCTCAAAATGTATCCGAAGACCGAAAAACTCCCGATATCCGATGAAAGCCGCTGGTCAAGCAAGCAGCGGTATTTCAACTGGAACGGCGGCGCGGGGTTCGATCTGCGTGCCGGCGCGGAGGGCGTGCGCTTCTCCGTCGATTTCAAGAAGGACGGCCATAAATGGATATTCCCGTTCTTCGTGATGAAGGACAGAAGTTTCAGCGGCATACGGGGCATCGTCATACGCGGGCGAACGTCATCGTCCGCGGTCATGATGCTCAATTTCCTTTCCGACTACGGGAAGACCATCGGACACAAAGAGCCGCTCTATCCATCGGACAATAAATGGCACAGCGTGTACATCGATCTTGAGGATGTGAAGAACATCGACAGCGTACGGCTCATGGAAGTGGGCGGGCTCAGTCAGTCGGTGACGAATACGTTCGAGATAAGCGATATGTATTTTGTGATGAGGTAGCGCGCGGGAAACGCACCCCTATCCCCCGCCCCCTTTCCCCTCTGAGAAGGGAAAGGGGAGTGTTTTTCCAAAGCGAAAAAAAACACCCCGCCGCTTCGTGCGTGAAAAATCGAGTAGGGAGAGAAGACCGAGGTTTATTTGGGAAATCGAATTCTCCAAGGAGGAAATTGAATTTCCTATCTGGGAAACCGTGTTTCCCATCAAGGAAATGCCATTTCCCTGCACGGGGATTGAATTCCCTTGGCGGGAAGAACAGTTTCCTTGATGGGAAATACAGTTTCCCGGCAGGGAAATCTCACTTCCCATCTGGGGGCCACGGTTCCCGAGCCGTTGCCCCGAGCCTGTCGAGGTGGAAGTCGAGGGGTGACGCCTTGTTCTCTATTTTCGCGGCAGTCTCATTTCGTTATTATCCCAAACCCAGATCATGTTCTTAATTTCTATTGCCATTTTATAGATTTTTTTGCCCCGGCGGAAATGAGTATTTTCGACAATTCTATATCGCCGTTTTCTTCCGAATACTCCAGTATTGTTCCGCGCTTCCATTTATAAGCAGTTGCATTTACATTTGCTCCATTGTTAACGAGCATCTTTAAAAGATCATAATTCTTATACTGTATAGCAAATACTAGCACATGTTCTCCGTCAGAAGTGTGCCTAATATCTGTTCTCGCATTATATTTCATTAACAGTTTTGCAAAATCATTCTGCCCATTGCACCAATACATATCTGTTAATATTGCCCAATACAATGGATAATCTCCAAATAAACCATCTCGATTATTTGGATCTGCTCCATACTTCAATAGGGTTCGAACAATTTCGAGGTCAGTTTCTTTAGTGCTTTTTTTGGAATGCGAAATGGCAAAGCTGAGTGCTGTTTCACCTTCTGGATCGAGTCTTTTCATGTTCGGATTTGCTCCATGCTGAAGCAGGTATTCCAAAATTACTAAATTTTTTGTTGATATTGCGCAATATATTGACGTTTCTTTCCGTGGAGGTTCATCATATTTGCTTGTCTCATTGTTTCTTAGATTAACATTCGCTTTGCATTCAATAAGAGTTTTTACTAAATCATATTCTTCATCTCTGGTCGCTTTCCATAATGCGCTATAAGCGTTTCTGTCATAGACGTTTACATTAACCCCATTATCAATATAATACTTTACCATAGAAGTATCGCCTTGCGAAACAGCACGGTGAAAAGCATCTTCCATTATGCGTTTTTTTGAGCTATTACAGGAATATGATACAAGCACAAGGGAAATTAAAAATATTGTTCGTAACTTGCTGTTCAACTTCGGGTATCCAGAGAAACAGGACCTTTGTTTTTCACCGAGACTTCATCCATATCGCCAAGTATAACCACCAGCCGATTTCCTGTCAAATCCAACCGCGTCCCGCCTCGCGCTGCGGTCAGGGAACGATCAGGCCCGAACGCTGCCGAATTGGTTCTGTAGTAACCAATGAGAATTTACATCAAAATTATCTCGGTTTTTATTTCCAACAACATTTTTTTTGCACGTAGCGAGCGGCGCGGCCCGGCGCCAGCCGCCCTACTTCTTGAACGCGAACACCGTCCCGTACACCGCCGTATAGAGCACGCCGTTCGCCGCTACCGGTGCGCCGCACATCTCCATGCGAAGATATGTCGATGAGAGCACCTTAAGCGTTTTCCCGTGGGCAAGGATATAGAACTGCCCCTTGCCGTTCCCGAAATATACCTTGCCGTCCGCCACCAGCGCCGATTGATAGATGCCGTAACCGGAATCGAACGTCCAGTACACAGTACCGTTCGCCGCATCGAGACAGTGGATGATGCCGGCCAGATCGGTCGTATACAGAAGCCCGTCGGCGACCGCCGCGTTCGCCACCGAAAGCGCGATGTTCGTATACGCCCATACCGCTCCGCTCGTGGTAATATCTCCCGTCTTCGTCGCATCGATGCAGACGAGAAGCCCCTGTCGGCTCCTGTGCGTCCAATCCTCCCCGAGCGCGGTGTATACGCGGTTCCCCACGCACACCGGTGTGGCGATGATGTCGCTCGGCTTATGGTTCGTACCGCGGGCCAGGTTCAGATTATATTTCCACACTGTACGCAGTGAGCCCGTCCTTTGTTCCTTGTTCGTAATGACGGGGTTCTTCTCGAAGGCGTAGCATATGCCATTGCCGCCGCCGAAGAGAACGAGCTCTTTACCGCCCGCCTTTGCGAACGAGGGTGAACACCAGGTGCCGTGCTTCGTATTCGTGGCCATACGCTCCTCATCCCCGGCTATGAACGCACCGGTGCGCTTGTCGAGCACGATGAGCGCGGGCGCGTTCGTCATGGGCGGTTTGTCCTTGTGGCGCCGTGTCGTCCCCACACCGGTATTCGCGAAAAGGAGATCACCGATGATGAGCGGGGCCGAGGAATACCCGTCATGCGGCATGACGCCGAACGCCTTGTACACATCGAAACGCCAGACGATATCCCCGTCGGTATTATCGAGCTTGACGCGGTTGGACGGCGAATAGAACGATGCTTCATTGGTGAATGGACCTTCGTTGCCGTTCGAGAGCCCGTTGATGTCCGCGCAGATGATCTCCGCGTTGTAGCCGGCGAAATAGACGCGCCCATTCTCCACCGTCGGCGGGGAACACATGCCGAGCGGATATTCCGAAAGAAATCCTCCCGATCCGTAACGCGGTATGCTTATCTGCCAAACGAACTGTCCGGTCATCGCATCAAGGCAGGTGAGCACACCGCGGTCACCGGCATATTTCGCCGTGGTCGGTTTGTAACGCGATGTGCCGATGAAGAGCCTGCCGTCGGCCACCGTAGGATTGCCGAACGTATAATAACCCACGGGCGCCGCCCAGAGGAAATTCGTCGACAGCCGTTTGATGATGCCGTTCGATCCGAAATGTACGGATATCGCATCGGGCAGATTCTTTTCCGGTGATATCATGTTCCGATCATGCGTCCGGCCCCATTGCGGATAATCCTCCGCGAACGCGGCGGCGGCGACAAGTACGCAGACGAACAATGCTTTCATGATATCTCCTTTCATATCGCCTTCCCCTCGAGTACGCGGAGCGCGGTATCGACATTGCCCATCGGCGCCGACACCTGATAGCCGCTCACGCGCCCGTCTATCTCATCGATCATCTCCCGCGCAATGGCAATACCTTCATCACGGCTTTCTTCTTTGGTATTACACTTCGCAAGCCGCTCCATGACCTTATCCGGTATGACCACGCCGGGCACTTCATTGCGCATGAACTCAGCGTTCTTGTAGCTCGCAAGCGGCCACATCCCCGCGATGACGGGAATGCGCTTCGTATACTTATCCACCGTGTCGAGGAATTTGAGAAGTGACGGGGCATCGAACACCGGCTGCGTGATGGCATACTCGGCACCGGCGTCTATTTTCTTGAAGTAGCGCTCGATCTCGCGGTCCATATCGACGGCGCAGGGGTTGGCACCGACACCGATGAATATGCCCGTCGGCGGGTCGATCGGATTCCCGCCGAAATCATGCCCGTGGTTTAGATTATTGATAAGCTGTGTAAGTCCCACCGCATCGACATCGAAAACGCCGCTTATGTCCGGTCCGTCGCCGCTCTTGGGCGGATCGCCGGTGATGACGAGATAATTCGTGAGCCCCGCGGCAAAACCGCCGAGAATGTCGGACTGCATGCCGAGGAGATTCCGATCGCGGCAGGAATAATGCGGTATCGGCTCTATCCCGATGGTGTTCTTTATCAGGATGGACGCTATCATCGGGGATACGCGCGATGATGCACGCGGCCCGTCGGGGATGTTGATCGCATCGATGCCGGAATAATGGCATTGGCGCACCTTATCGAACATCGCGTTCATGTTCGCCGACTTGGGCGGGAGTATCTCTATGCTCGTGACCTTTTCGCCGCGCACAAGCTTCGCCGCAAAGCGCGATTTCTTCTCCGGGGGTGTTACGGCGACGGCGCGCTTCGCCTCCGCGGACACCGTCACTATCGATGCGTGTTTCTTCACGCCGCTTAAATTTTTTATCGCCTTCGCCATCTCGCGTATATGCGCGGGCGTGGTACCGCAGCAGCCACCGACGCCGCGTACGCCTATCTCGATGAACTTTTTTGCGTATTCGGTGAAATATTCGGGGCTCGCCATATAGAGCATGCGCCCGCCCACTTCGCGCGGGAAACCGGCATTGGGTTTCACGACGAACGGCTTTTCCGTAAGATCGACGAGCGATTCCGCGAGATCGAACACTGCGGCAGGACCGACGGAGCAGTTAAGGCCGATCGTATCGATGTCGGGGTTCTCCGAAAGTGCGCGCACAACGGCGGCTGCCGAGACACCGAGCGGGGTCATACCCTCTTCGGTCACGGTGAACGATGCATGCACCGGGACGTTCAGAGCGCGTGCCGCATGCGCTGCGATCTCGATCTCCTTGAGGTCGGCGAACGTTTCGAGAAAAATAAGATCGACCTTCGCCTCTGCGAGCACGGACGCCTGCTCCTCGAACGCTGCACGCACCTCCGCGACGAGCGACTCCTGCATGCCGCGGCTCTGCTTCGAGCACGGGCCAATGTCGCCGGCAACGAGCACATCGCCCGAGGCGCGGGCAAGCTCGACGGCTTTTTTATTTATCTCCGCAGTGCGTTCGGCAAGACCGAATTCACGGAGCTTCATGCGGTTCGCCCCGAACGTGTTCGTCAGTATCACATCGGCGCCCGCGGCGGCATATTCCCGGTGCACATCAAGAATGAGTTCCGAACGCGTAACAACGAGCTCCTCATAACTCGCATTGATGAAAACGCCCTTGTGATAGAGCATGGTACCCATTGCCCCGTCGAATATGAGCGGGCGTTCCCGAATGCGGTCAAGATATCGAGACATGTTCTCTCCAGAGGCGAATAAAATCGCCGGACTATAGTATAATAATGACGGATAAATTCAATACCAGCCGGCAGAATATTGACATTTTACACCCACCCCTGTACTATGCGGATACGCACAAAGGAGAGCATGCATGGCGCGTTTCAAGAAGCAGAGGACGCTCACTGTTATGGAAGAGACCGGTTTTGTACCGGTGTTCTATCATGCCGATTTCGCCGTTGTAAAGAACATCGTCGCCGCCTGCCATGCCGGCGGGGCTTGCGCCATCGAGTTCACCAATCGAGGCGATTTTGCCGCCGATCTTTTCGGCGATCTTGAGCGATATGTCCGCGCCGAACTCCCTGACATCATTCTCGGCGTGGGCTCCATCGTCGATCCCTACATCGCCGCGATGTATATTTCCCGCGGTGTGAACTTCGTCGTCGGTCCCATGTTCAACCGCGAGGTCGCGAAGATCTGCAATCGTCATGCAATACCGTATATGCCCGGCTGCGGGAGCGCCACCGAGATACAGGAAGCGCAGGAAGCAGGCTGCGATATCGTCAAGGTGTTCCCCGGCGACAGCGTGGGCGGACCGAATTTCGTGAAATCGGTGAAGGGGCCGATGCCCTGGACGCAGATAATGCCCACGGGCGGCGTATCGCCGACACGCGAATCGCTTGCGGCATGGTTCGGCGCAGGCATCACCTGTGCGGGCATCGGTTCGAACCTCATCACGAAAGAGATCGTCGCATCGGGTGACTGGAAAGCGCTCACCGATGCGGTCGTGCGCACCCGTACGATAATTGCCGAGGTGCGCCGTACCGAGCATGTCGAGGCACGCACAGCCAAATAGCAATCGCGGGCAAGGATGATCATGACCGTTTTCATCGGCATAGTGCTCTCATACGTGTTCATGCTCGTCACCGGGCTCCTCTTCCTCATAACCTACGCCAAGAACCGCGCCATGAAGCAGTATTTCCACTTCGGCGTGCTCGTGATCTGCATGGGCCTGTGCTCGTTCGCCGTCAGTCATCTCTTTGTTCTCCGCGTGATGCCGTGGGTAGCCCTCTTCTATCGTCTCATGCTCACCGCTTCGTTCTTCATCATGCCCGTCATTCTCATGATAACCGCCGAGCTCATGACGCTCAACATGCGTTCACGCCGCTTTGCGCATATTTCCTCGCTCGTCGCGCTCGGTCTCGCCTGTATATTTTCCATAGCGCTCTGGGGCACCGACCGATTCGTCGTCATCACCCTGGGGCGGTCACATATCGATGTCCGTCCCGGAATTTTCTATGGGGTCTACATTGCCGCTTCGATAGCGACGACAGCGGCATCGGCAGCGGCGCTCTTCATGCACGGCATTCGCTACCGCACCGCGGTGAATCGTCCGTTCGGCCCCGCCTTCCTGCTCCTGTTCACCGTTGCGGTGCTCGCGCACCTTCTGCACTACGCCATCCCGCCGCTCCGGACCGCGCTTGCACCGGCCCTGGTCCATACCGCTTCCTGGAACGAAGTGAATGTCACGAGGGTCATCGGCTATATCATCATGACGGCGGCATTTCTGGGGCTCTTCTTCAAGCGCACAAGGCGCATCTTCCATGAGGTGCAGGAGAACCGCACATCGATAGAGAACCTCCTCAACAAGACGCGCGAGAACACCCGCAACATGATACACACGCTCTCCAAAGCGCTCTCGCAGCGCGATCCGGTGACCGCGGCGCATTGCGAACGCGTGGCCGATTACGCGGCGATACTCGCGCGAGAGCTCGGCTACCCGAAAGCGGGCATCGATCTCGTATACACCGGCGCGCTCATGCACGATATCGGGAAGATCGGCATATCCGACGCCGTGCTCCACAAAAAGGCCAAGCTCACGCGGGAGGAATTCGACCTCATACGGCGGCACCCGCTCATCGGTACGGAGATCGTCGCGCACCTTGACGATTTCGTCCCTATCATCGATATCATACAGAGCCATCACGAACGCATCGATGCCAACGGATACCCGGAAGGCCTCGCCGCGGACGCGATACCGGAGATGGCGCGCATCGTTTCCGTCTGCGACACCTTCGACGCATTGACCACCGAAACGTACCGGGAATCCCTCACCTACGCCGAAGCGCTTCGCGTGCTCATGCACTGCCGGGGCACGCAGCTCGACGTGCATATAACCGATGTCTTCGTCCGCGCCATCGCCGAAGTGCACCGCATCGACATACACGGGGCAGGAGAAACGAATGTTTAATGCGAACAGCAACAAGATCTTCGTGCTCGATACGAACGTGGTGCTCTATGACTGCCGTGCGATGTACTCCTTCGAGGAGCATAACGTCGTCATCCCGATAACGGTGCTCGAGGAGATCGATAATTTCAAGCGCGGCAATGAGATCATCAATTTCAATGCGCGCGAATTCGTGCGCGAGATGGACGCCCTCTCGAGCGAAAAGATCTTCGCCGACGGGGTACGGCTCAAGAGCGGCGGCATCATCATGATCGATACCGTTACGCG
>JBBTBY010000101.1 GCA_038043445.1 Spirochaetota bacterium | reverse complement strand
CGGTCCTGCCGCATGATGATGGGATCCTTGCTCGGGTGTCCTGAATACCCCGGTGAACGCATGAGTGTAAGGCGAAGTGCTTCCGGCGTGCAGTCGGAACCGTAGGAGCCGTCATTGATGACCGTGAGCGCGTTGCCGCGCTTTTCATCGACGACGCTCACCCATTTCTGTGCCACGCATTCATCGCCGTTGGTGAAAAGTTCGTCAGTGCCGAACGCGGTATCCCCGCGGTAGCGTATCGGCTTTCCCGCGAGCGGTATCGCGAGTTTCAGCATGCGGCCTTTCTCTTCCCAGTGCACGCGCGTTTCTATCTCGATGCGCGTGCCCGTCTTCGGCAGTTTATAGCGCTGGCATATCGTCGATCTCCCGTACGAGAACACCGCCTCGATAACGCTTCGCACATCGCCGTCCTCGATGACGCGCACTGAGGGTATGACGCCTTGTGTCACGCCGGAGAATTTCGTCCCGGCGGCTTTGCTCATGAGCTTGAATGAGCCTGCGAACTTGTCGAATCGCTTCACCTGCATGCCCCATGAATCGTCGCTGTCCCTGATGACGACGGGGAGACAGGCGCCTTTGGCCGTCATCGATATCCCCTTTGCGCGGAATGTATCGATGAGACCGGTCTTCGTGCTTATGATGACGGTCAATTCCTTCGTGCGGAACGTGATCTTCCCGTCGCGTGCTGCGAGTTTTCTCGCGGGGCGTTTTTTCATAGTGATGAGTTCGCAGTCGAAACGGTTCATCGACGAGGGGGCGAGCTTTGCGCGAAAGACAACGTGCTTTCTCCAGTCGAGGAAATTGAGATTGCTCATCTCCTGTTCCACCTGCGTCGGGAGGAGTGTTCCGTCCGCGCGCACTTTCACATCGGTGAACGTGCCGCTCCAGTTCTGATCGGCGAGCTGGAACTCGCAGGCGAATATTCCCTCCACCGGATACGGGTGGGGATTATAGACGAGCACCGGTATTTCGCCGTCGTTCGCCTTCGGCTGTCCGGATGAGAGCGCGAAGAATGCGCGTGCCTTGAGGCGCGATGCCGTTTCGAGCGCATGGTCCATTTTCCGTATCGCCATATCCTCCACCGGCTGAATCGATGAGCCGGGGAGTATGTCGTGGAATTCGCAGAAGAGGAGGTCTTTCAATGCTTCGCGGATATCCTTCGCGGGATAGTCCATCTTTCCCTGGAGCGCCGCCGAAGCGCACATCTTTTCAAGCATGTACAATTCATTCTCAAGGAGACGATGCTTTTGTTTTATACGCACCTGCGATGTGTAGCATCCTACGGCGAACGGCATGAGCGATACTTTTATCACGGGCATCGACTCCCGCGCCGATCTCCGTGCTTTAAAATATGCTTCCGGTGTCGAGTGCATCACGTTCGCATCGGTCGTTGTCTTCATGTATTCCGTAAGGAGCGATAGGTCCTCGCGCGACGGACCGCCGCCGTGATCGCCGATGCCCCAGAGTATGAGGCCGGTATCGCGGTCGGCTTCGTTCTTGAGGAAGGAGGTGCATTTCTCCACCGACTTCCCGCGCTGCGTGAGATAGGCGCCGTATACTTTGTTCGATATGACTTCGCTGCCGTCAAATCCTACCCAGCGGAAATCGTGCTTGATCGGATAGTCACCCGGCCGCATATGTACGTACGAATCATAGCCGCTTTTCGCGAGTATCTGCACGAGTCCGCGCGTATGGCCGAACGAATCGAAATTGATCGCCGTCGTCGGTTCGACGCCGAATTTCTCCTTGAAGTAGGTTTTCCCGACAAGTATCTGCCGCACGAACGATTCGCCGCTCGGCATGGTGCAGTCGGGCTGCAGATACCATCCGCCCATGATATGCCACTTCCCTTTGCTGACGAGGTCCTGTATACGCTTGAACAGCGCCGGCTCATATTCCTCCACCCATTCGTAGAGCACCGCTTCATTGTGGTTGAAGATGAAGCCGTCGAATTCTTCGCAGAGATCGGCGGCGGTGCGGAACGTGGATATCGCCTCCGCGGCGCCTTCTTCCCATTCCCAGAGCCAGACGGGATCGAGATGGGCGTTGCAGAGAAGGTGAAGCGTTCGCGGCATGGGATACTCCCTAAGGAAAGTTCGGGTAGCGTAACCCATTGGACAAAAACTGCAAGTGATTGAAATTTACCCTTCTATCCCCAGCCCCTTCCCCTCCAAGAAGGGAAAGGGGAATAAGAAAATTACCTGCGCGTTCCCTTCCCCTTTTTGAAGGGGGAAGGGCTAGGGAAGGGGGTTATTTCAGAATCGCTACTTCTCCGTCGGCACCACGATGCCGCGCATGATGACATCCTGCGCAAAGGCGAACACGAGGAATGTCGGCAGCGCCGCTATGATGAGCGACGCGTACATGACACCCGGCCCGCTCATCCGCTGGAGCTGATACAGCCACACCATGAGCGTCCACATGTTCGGGTCCTGACAGATGAGGAGCGCGTACATGAACGCCGAATACGCATGGACGAAGGCGTTGAGCGCAATGACGGCAAGAATGGGCTTGGAGAGCGCCATGGTTATATGGAGAAAGAGATGCCATTCCACGGCGCCGTCTATCTGTGCGCTCTCATAGAGCTCTTTTGGCAGTGAATCGAAGAACCCTTTGAGGAGGAATATCGAATAACCGCTGGCAAGCCCCGGCAATATGAGCGCCCAGAACGTGTTGAGGAGCTGGAGGTCTCGTATCATGAGGAAACGCGGTATCTGTGTGACCATCGGCGGGAAGGCCATGGTGAGCATGAGCACGAGGAGTATCTGATACCGGGAACGCACCTTGTATCGGCTCAATGCATACGCGGCCAACGGGTTCACGATGAGCGCGGAGAGCACCGACAGAAGGCAGAACATGACGGTGTTGAAAACCGCGCGTCCCTGCATGACGACCTCATCGATGACGCGGCGGTAATTGCGCGTGCTGAATTCTATCTTGAGCGCGGTTCTGTTGTCGAGGAAATTCTGATAATGATACTCCTTCTGCGGGGGCACGATCTGTGAGAAATCCGATACGCTCGTGCCAAGCGCGCTGTTCATCGCGCTGACGGTGCGATGCTTTTCCGCAAGGTGTCTGCGGAACAGGAAATCGATGCCGGTAACGGACAGGGAATCGAGCGGCGCTTTATGAACGGCCCGTTTTACCGGATCGCGCCAGCCCTGGAGGAACGAATCGAGGTCGACGACGCGCAGGCCTCCCCAGCGCATCTCGCGATAGAGGTCTTCGGAGAACTTGACGTCGGCGAAGGAGCGGTATGTCGTTTCATAGTTCTTATTGAGCGCGGCGATGGTGACATATTTCGCCTTGAGGTAGGCGCGGTATTCCGGCAGTGCGGAATTATCGATGGAGATCCAAAGTATGTTGAGCGTCTTCCGGACGAAATTCTCCCAATCCTCGCGCTCCTTTGCGGTGCGTTTTCCGGAGAGGCGTTCGTCGAGCCGTATTTCATCGAACGAGGCGTAGGCTGTCCCGTGCGTTGTGTTGAACTTCTTTATATCGGCGCCGTAGATGTTCTTGAGATAGGTGTACTTGTAAAAACCTTCTACGGAAAAATAGGTCCGGTCCTCCTGCGGCTGCTTGGCTGCGAAGTCACGGTACGTCTTGTGCGCAGGCGTCCATTTCGGACGGACGAAGCGGGCATTGAAAATTTCCGGCTGCACGCCGAGATTGTTCCAGCTTACGTACTGCAGTCCCATCGCCTTGTTGTATTCGTCGATGCTCCCGTTGTAGCGTTTCATCATCTCGTTCTTGAATTCCCGGAGCTTCTGCGGCACGACGCCGCGCGTTGTGCCCGCCGCAATGAAACCGAGCTCATAGAAATATGCCGGGAGGTCTTTTTTCGAGAGAAACTCCTCGTATTCTTTCACGAGCGCTTTATTGACCGATGACGGCGGCATGATGCGTTCGAAGCTCGAGACCGTCGTGTGGTAGCGGTTCTGCATCTCATTGGGCATCTCGTTCATGAGGCCCTCGGCGTATTTCTGGTAGAGGGCGGTGTCATTGACAAGGTACGCAGGTATGATGTCCACGGTGCGATTGTCGACCGCGCTTTTTGTGCTCCCCGATATCATGAGAAGGAACGGATAGATCATGGTCACTGCACCGGCAAAGAGCGCAATGTACATGAGCGTTATTATCACGCGCGGTCCGATGCTTTTTCTTCCGATGCGGGCTATGAGCGGCATGGATGTACTCCTCTCTGTCCGTTTCTTACTTTCTGGCGACGGTCTTGAATTCCATGCGCGTGAGCACACGGAGCTGATACACCGTGAACCCGACGAGCATGAGGCCGAGTATCCACGCCATGGCGGTCGCCGGTCCGAATTTCAGATAGGTGAACGCTTTATAGAAGATGTGGAGCGCAGCCACTTCCGTCCCTGCGCCGCCGCCGGTCATGACAAGGATGTTGTCGGCCGAATTGTACCACGAGCTTACGAAGGCCCCGACAAAATTGATGATGAGAATGGCCTTGAGCATTGGAAAGACGATGAATATCGTCTTGTCGACAAAGGTCGCCCCGTCGATGTCCGCGGCTTCATACGCCTCTTCCGGTATCGATTTGAGCGCGGCGAGATAGAGGAGACAGCCGGGGCCGACATGCGCCCAGAGCAGCGGTATGATGCAGGAAAGCATGGCCGTGTCCGGGTTCTGCAGCCAGCGATACGGTTCAGGCGTTGTCGCGATGAGACGCGGGAAGAATTTTCCCATGGACACGAGGAACGGCTCACCTACCGGGAAGAGAGCGCCGCGTGCGAGCCAGAGCAGGGTGCCGAGCAGTGCGACACCGGCAAGTATCGTCAGCACGCCGCCGAACATCTTCTGATGATAAAAGAGCCGTTTCGCGAACATGAAGCAGGCGATGAAGAGTAATATCCCGATAAGTATGAACGCTATCGCCGGTACGCTCATGACAAGGCGGTTAAGCACGCCGAGCTCGGAGGCATCATAGAACTGCTTCCAGAGGAGCATGGTGACAAGACCGGACATGACGGCGGGGAGATAATAGATGATGCGGAAGAAAACGGTGCCGCGCGGGACTTCCTGAAGGAGTATCGCGAGTATGACCGGCGGTATGAACGTGAGCGCGATGACGAGGAGACTGTAACGGAAGGCGTTCCACACCGTCACCCACCATACTTTGTAATCGAAGAGCACATCGCCGAAATTCTGTACGCCGACCCAGAGGGAGTTACCCATGACGCGGTAATCCTGGAACCCCATGACGAGGCCCTGCGCGAGGGGAATATACTGCCAAATGACGATCGTGAGCAGTGCGGGAAGGAGGAGTATGTACGCCCAGCCGTTCCTGAACGAGAAACGTTTTTTTGCGTTGATATCGGTGAGTATTTTCGGCGGGGCGAAGGATTTTCCGACGTACCAGAACAGCAGGCTGAACGCGATAACGATGACGACAAGGACAATTATTGCCGCAATATCGCGGCGCGAACGCTCGGCGGGACTGATGATGCCGATCATCTCTTCGTTCGCACGGGCATTCGCTTCCTTAAGTGTTTCCTCCATGATCGCGAGTCGCTTCCCATTATCGGCGGGCAGCTGATCAACGAGCGACATCTGCACCATTTTCTGGAGCGGGGTCGTCATGAGCTCATAAGCGAAATTACTGTTGCGTCCGTACGGTTCTGGCTTGCCGGTCCGTATCGCTATCTCGAATACCTCAGCCCAGCCCTTCGGCGCGAGACGTTCCATTTCGTCGTATCCGAACATGCGCAGGTATTTCGGGTGTATGAAGGGTCCGTATCCGCCTTCGACCATGATGCGCGTCTGAATGCCTACCGCTTCCTTGCCGTTGCGGTATTTCAGATATTCCCACGCGACGTCACGGAGCGCCGGGTCCTTGACGCCGGCGAATATCCCCATCATGCGGCTGTTCAATTCGGCGCCGCGTATACCGGTCGGTCCGAGCGGCACCGGCGCCATGCCGTAGGTCTCGGGGTCTATGGTCGAAAAAAGTTTTTCATCGACGTACATGAATGACATCGCGATGAACCCGTCGCGCCACTTGGTGCCGGCATCGGTGTCATTATAGGTATACCCGCGCCGCGTCTTGCCGTCGCTGTCCGTCCATTTTTCCGCATTGAGCGTGGTGTAGAAATCGAGTGCCGCAGCCGCTTCCTTGCCTTCAAAGGTACATCGCCATTCATCCTTTTCTTCGTTGTACTTCATGACCTCGCCGCCGGCGGACCAGAGGAACGTTATCCAATGCCAAGATTCATGCTTGCCGCGGCCGAATTGAATGCCGTAGAGACCGCGTTTCGGGTCGGTAAGCTTCTTTGCTGCCGCATAGAGATCGTTCCATGTCCAGTTCTCGTCCGGATAGGGTATTTTCTTTTCATCAAAGAGCTCTTTTCGGTAGATGAGCACTTTCCCGAGTGCACCGCCGTAGGGCATCGCCCAGACATGTTTCCCGCCGGGGCCTTTGCGATTGATGACGGGCCATATCTTGTCATGCACACGGAAATTCTTTTCTTCTTCCGTGAGCGAGGTGAGATAGCCGTCCTCGGGTTTATCGAGCGGGTAGAGGAATCCGTTCTGGATGTAGTTATCGGATTTCCTGAAATTCACGTAGAGGATATCGGGTGCCATGCCGCCGGCTATCGCCATGAGGTCGGGTTCCACACCTTCAATGACAAGGCCGGTGAACGATTCGAGCTGTACTTCAACTTTATCCCAGTTGTGTTTTCCATACTTTGCCGGGTTCGCGCGGTATTTGTCGCGATAGCGTGCGGCGAGCTCTCTCGGATAATAATTCGTTATGAAGAACGTATTGGCGTCGCGTTCGGAGCGGGCAAAGGGCGTCATATCAAGCTGATTGGGGAGCTGATAAAGCACGAGGTGTATGATGGTGCGGCCGTCGGGTTTCGTTTCAATCAAGCCGCCGCCGAAAACGAATGCAACGGCGATCATGATCGACACGAACGTCAAAAAAGTGCGTCGCATTATGCTTCCTCCTGCCTTACACGGGAATGAACGATGTCGCGATAGCGCTTCAGCGTGAATGCATGGAAGTATATTACACCCCCCTGATA
Organism: Spirochaetota bacterium; assembly: GCA_038043445.1. NCBI lineage: Bacteria > Pseudomonadati > Spirochaetota > Spirochaetota bacterium. The sequence goes on along the minus strand of JBBTBY010000101.1, from coordinate 14,025 downwards.
ATGTCCATGGATTTATCTGCACCAGTAATGGATTTTTCTGCGATTGTGCTGACGCGTTCTGTCAGGAGATGAACAGGTTTTTCGTAGAGAAGTTCGGGTCGCTCGTAAGGTTGACGCCCAGACGCCGTAACCCCGCCTCATCGCCCGGTGTCGGTATATGCGTGATGTGCACTTCGCAGCCGCGCAGTTCCTTGAGCTTCTGGAGCAGGCGCATCTTCACGTTCGGATCGAAACCGGGGAGCACGCGCGCGGCGTGATAATCGTAAAGTATCTTCCCGCCGAATTCGAGATAGAGCTTGCCGTCGAATTTTTTCAGGCGTTCGTCGATAGCGGCCGTCTGCTCCGCGAGATAGAGATCATTGTCGAAACCGATACGGGTAGGCATGGGGAGGACTATAGTGTGTGTCGGCAAAAATTGCCATATCGCGGGTGGCATTTTTATCCGTGCATTGTATACTATATCTCCCGGTAGTGAGGAGAATCAGCAATGAACGCTTCGGACAGGACCCCGAAAAAGGCCAGGATCGAGATAATGGACACGACGCTCCGTGACGGCGAGCAGACGCACGGTGTATCGATCTCGGTCGAGGAAAAGCTCACCGTCGCACGCACGCTGCTTGAACGTGTAAAGGTCGATCGCATCGAGATAGCGAGCGCCGGTGTTTCCGAGGGCGAGAAGCAGGCGGTAAGCACGATCTCATCGTGGGCGAAGAAGGCGGGGTTCGGCAGCGCCGTTGAAGTGCTTGGTTTCTGCAATGTGAATAAAAGTGCCGACTGGATAGGCGAAGCCGGCTGCTCGGTGATGAACCTGCTCACCAAGGGTTCGTATCGTCATCTCGAGGGACAGCTTCGGAAATCGCCCGCGCAGCACATCGCGGATATCGCAAAGACCGTTGAATACGCATCGCGGCACGGTATCGCATGCAATGTATACCCTGAGGATTGGTCGGGCGGTATGCTCGAAAAACAGGACTATGCGAGAACGTTCATACGCGAGCTTGTCGCAATGCCGATAAAACGCATCATGCTTGCCGATACGCTCGGACTTCTTCCGCCCGATATGGTCATGCGTTTTGTGCGTGAGCTCGCTGAAAAATATCCGAACGCGCATTTCGATTTCCACGGACACAACGATTACGGTCTCGCCACCGCCAATTGCCTTGCCGCCGTACAGGCCGGCGCGCGCGGCGTTCATGTTACCGTGAACGGGCTCGGCGAACGCGCGGGCAATGCCCCGCTCGACGAGGTCGCCGTGGTGCTCAGGGACATCGCCGATATGGAACACGGTGTTGACGAGAGCGAGCTTTTCGCATTATCGAAAATGGTCGAGATATTCAGCGGCAAGCGCGTTGCGGCGAACAAGCCGATAAGCGGCGCCGCGGTATTCACGCAGACGGCGGGCATCCATGCCGACGGCGATAAGAAGGGAAATCTCTACGTGACGAAACTATCGCCTGAGCGCTTCAAGCGAAGCCGCACCTATGCGCTCGGGAAACTGGCGGGCAAGGCTAGCCTCGATATGAACCTCGAAAAGCTCGGTATTGAGCTCACGACGGAGCAGCGCGATCAGGTGCTCGCGCGCGTCATTGAACTCGGCGATCAGAAGCAGATGATCACGCCCGATGATCTGCCGTTCATCATCGCCTATGTCCTTAAGACGCCGAAGGACCAGGTCATCAGCATCAGCGACTGCATCATATCGACGGCGAAGCATCTGCCGCCGACCGCGACGATAGCGGTCGATTATGACGGCAAGACCTATCATTCGAGCGCGGCGGGCGACGGGGGATACGATGCGTTCATGAAGGCGCTTCTGCCCATCGTATCGAATTTCGGCATCGAGATACCGCGGCTCCTCGATTACGAAGTGCATATACCGCCCGGCGGGAAGACCGATGCCCTCGTTGAGACCACCATCGTCTGGGATGGCGGTGTCGTCACGCGCGGCGTCGACTGCGATCAGGTGAAGGCCGCTATTGTCGCGACCGAGAACATGCTCAATATTGTTCTTCGGAAAGATGTCGGGAAAAAGAAAAAATCCTAGCAGGGCATACTTACTCCGCGGCACACTCGGAAAAACGCAGTATTCGGCGGCGTATCACCCCTTTTATCATACCGGCTATCGCCCGCTTCCACCGGGGGAGCACCGCCCGCATTTCGATGAGATGCGATGCGATCGTTGCGCGCTGATGATGCAAAATGTCATTGAGCACATTGCTGTCGGCGTAATTTCCGCAGTGAAAATCCTTTTTTGCGAACGCCGATTCGGGTAAAAAGCCGCGTCCGAGACCCATGACCTCGAAGCAGTTGTCGATGTACTCGCGGTACGTCGTTCTGCATGCCGGGCCGCCGCCGAGATCAAATATCCTTCCTGCGAGTTCGGGGTGCTCGACGGCATGCGCGAACGCGTACCCTGCATCCGCGGAGGTGATGATCTCAAGTTCGGTGGCGAGCGGCATGTGGAACATCGCGCTGTTCATCGATATGGTGGGGTACATCACCGCGTTGAGGCGGAATATCGCGCATCGTCTTCCTGACGAGGCGAGATCGCTCTCGGACTGTATCTTCGTCTTTGCGTACGCATCATTGCCCGGGGAGAGCGCATCCGTAACGCGTATCCACGGGTCGGAAAGCCTGTCGCCGTACACCGACACCGATGAAGCGAAGATGATGAGCGGGTCTCGGCCATTATTGGCAGCGCGAATGATATTCCTCGTGCCGCCGACGTTCACCCGTTCGGCCAGGGCGGGATCTTTCTCCGCGAGCGGGGGGATTATCGCCGCGAGATGGATGACGACATCGATGTCCTTCATGGCGTGTGCAGCGGCGGCCGTATCGGTGATATCGCCCCAGATGATATCGCACGATCGGGAGCGCGTGAGCGTTCGTTTTGCATGAGGTGTCGGCTTGTCAAAAGCGGTGACATGCACTGATGTCATGTTCGCGAGCGCGGCAAGCGTTTCGCGGCCGACAACGCCGCTTGCGCCGGTGACCAGGATCTTTTTCATACCAGGTACTCCTTGTGAGATATGCCTCGAATATAACGACACCACAGAGGTTGGTGAATGGGGAAAGGTACTTGTTCGGGACTCAGTGGGGCGGGTATTTATACCTGGACGGTGGCACCTGGACGGTTATACCTGAGCGGAAATTTACGCCGGGCGTGTCGGGACGATCTCCTTGATGAAGATGTCTTTGCGTTCGGCAAGATCCATGACGGCAGGTACGGACGGCTTCGTTCCCGATGCATCCTGTATGACCTCGAGTACGGGGCGAAGCGGGAGCGTTGTGTTCTGCTCGACGACGCGGCAGCGGCTTCCGTCGGAGGCGAGCACGATGGTGCCGTTGGGGTACATGCCTATCACGCGCTGAAACACCTTGGCGAGTTCGGTATCGAGGTGACTTCCCGCCTCCATGGCGATGACCTTGACCGCTTTGTACGGTTCCATCGGGTCGCGGTAGGAGCGCTGTGTGGTGAGCGCGTTGAACACGTCGCAGACGGCGATGATCTTGCTGAAGTCATCGAGGTAAATTCCGGTTTTCCCGAAAGGATATCCCTTGCCGTTCACCCATTCATGATGTTCGAGCACGCAGTTGGCAACGCGGTCATCGATGTTCTCACGCTTGAGGAGCTTATAGCCGAGGAAGGAATGTTTTTTCATCTGCGTCATCTCGGCGTCGGTGTACTTCCCGGGCTTGGTAAGGATGGCATCCGGCACGAGCATTTTGCCGATATCGTGGAGGAGTCCCGCCGCGGCGAGCGTGAAGAGGTCCGCCTTCTGCATTTTCATGTTCGTGCCCATGAGCACGGCGAGTACGGCCACATCCACGGAGTGTACGTAGGTGTATTCGTCCTTCATTTTGAGTATGGAGAGATTGGAGAACGCGTGCGGGTTGGAAAGCACATCGCCGACGAGCGTGTTGACCGCTCCGATGATGGCCGTCGATTCTATCGTAGCGCCTTGTTTCAGGTCGTCAAAGAATTTCTTCGTGCGTTCTATCGCAATGGCATGCGATCGTACTGACGAGGCGCTGTCGATCTTGAGTTTTTTCGCCCCGTCCTCTTCGATAAAGCGCGATGCCGTCGAGACGTTCGCTGCGGTGCCGGTATCGGAAGCGAGCGCCTTGGAATACTGATCGTAAACGAGCACCATGACGCGTTCCACGCCGCTCTTTTTTATCGTTTCGATGTGTTCTTCGGTGAGCGCGACGCCGCTTTCGAAGAGTTTTCTTCCCGTCGGTGCGTTCACGGCGTCCGAGAGCACCATGCCGGGTTTCAATTTATCGATGGTCACGGTTAATTCAGCCATGCGCGAGAGTATATAGAATGTCGATGTTTTTACAATAGGGTGCCGGCAATTCCAGTTATTTGCGGAGCATAAGCGGTAATTTTTTGAGTTGACATAAGTTTTTTGTTGAATTTTTTGATCACGAGCCGAAAAAGCAGTAGGTTTCCAGTGGAATTCGAAGTTTTTACATGTCAAATAATTGGCATATCGGTAGATTTTTTTACTTGTACCATTCACCTTTCTACAATATAATTGTTATATATATACCCGAGGAAAATAGCTCAAATAAGGAGTGCGCTATGGAGAGATCAGGCTGCCGAACACACCGCACTGCTGAGGGAATGAGCGAGTAAAGCAATATAAATACAATTCATGCTGGAAAAATTGAGCACACGAACTGAAAATGCGAGACTGGGTAGTGGTGTATCGTCGGGAAATGACCGCGGGAATTCTTTTTGTGGATATAGCAATGTAAGCGTTTACATGAAGACGTTTCTTCAGTATGTCAAAAATATTCTGCTGTTTGCGATGTTCGGTTCTCTTGCCGCGAACGCGCAGACGATCACGCTCGCTGTCGCTCCGACATCGAATTATACCCATGCGACAAATATCCAGAACAACTACGCGAATGTGCGAATGCTGCATTTCGCAGCGATACATTCCGGCGGAAGCGAGGCTGCCGTAGTTTCGGGGTTCGCGTTCGGTGCTGCCGGCAGCGGCGATGAATCGCTCGACATTTCCACGGTGAAGATATACCGCGACAACAACAAGAACGGTCTGTACGACGGCGGTGATGTGCAGGTCGGGACCTCGCAGTCGTTCTCGATAGACGACGGTACGATCTTTCTTCTCGGACTGAACGAAACGGTCGCGATCGGAGCGACGAATCATTATCTCGTTCTCTATGATTTTGCGGGCGTCGCCGGCGACGGCTCGTCGTTCCGCATGTCCATTGATGCGGTCATGGCACAGGGCAGTGTGAGCGGGAGTACGATCGCGGTAAAAGGGCTTCCGGCGTACGGGAACGGTGCGGTCGTGCTCGTTGATGAGCTTGGCCCGTCATTCTATCAGAACATTCCGTTCGCCTCGGCATCTCCGGCCTATGCCCCGACGAACCTTTCACTGTATGTGAACACGGATGAGCCGGTGTTCTCCGGCGGACTTTTGGCAGTGACGAATTTCAACGCCGGTTTCGGCACCAATCTCGTGATAGGCCAGTCAGTTACCATATCCACCTGTGCGATAAGTGCCGGCCGCTATGAGGACCCGCTGTCGTCGCCGACCGCCGAGAACCGCGATGATGATACCGTGTACAACAATACTGCTGCGGAGAGATTCCAGAACCGCGGTATCGTTACGAGCTGCTTCCTGGCATCATCAGGGAATCTCAACAATGGTTCAGCGAAATTCAAGATCGCCTCTAATCGCGGCGGGACCACTCTCGTTCTGATGTATGAGACGAATACCGGCAATATCAACAGCGGCGGATTGTGGATACATTACCCAACACCGGCATGGGAGGTGTTTTCAGGCAATATGGTCGGCTACTTTGAAGATGACGGCTCCGGCGGGGCGGTATTCATGAATTTCGGCGCGGCCGCGAGTTGTGACCGACTGCGACTTGCGAATGCCGATCATGCCGCCCCCGCTGTTTTTACCGCCAATACCGAGCTCGCGCCGTGCGTGTATGCCGTCGGGTATGCCGTGTCCGACTATTTTTCCCCCGTGCTCGATACGGTAACCGGCGGATCGAACTATTATCGCATACTTTGGAACGAGATATTGAATGACGGTGCCGTCCAAGTATCACTTCGCTGCGATGACAATACCAATTTCACATCTCCGAGCGTGTGGACGAACGTCACCAACGGTATGTCTCTGACCGCTGCGACACCGCTCAGCAATCGGTTCCTCCAATACCGGATAACACTGTATGCATCGACGAACGGGGAAGAATCGCCGGAAGTATCGTATCTGCGCGTCATGTACGATGTGACCAATCGGCCTGTTGTCAGTGTAACGCAGTCGAATTATGCGGACAGCGCGAAGACGAACTATCAATTTGTGTACTCCAACAGCATTTCGCAGAAGTATTTTTCATACACGAATACGCTTCGTACGGGGTATAACGGCGATCTTCTCGTGTACGCAACAGGATTCGATGCGGACGGCAATGCTACGGTGAATCAGCCCATCGGCAGTGTTATCGTTGACGGTCTGATACCGAACGTTACCAATGTGACCTGCTGGCAGAACGCCAATTTTACGGGAACGATAACCAACGGAATGACGAACTTCGATAACCTCGTCTCCTATCGCTTCTTCAGTTCGAACACGGCCTCGCCGCAGCGGTATTACTACGTGTACACCAATACGGCGGCGGGCACCGTTGATGCGACAATGGCATACACGACGAACAGTTATATGACCAACTTCACGCTTTCGCCCGGTACCAATTATTTCATCGTACGGGCACGGAACGATGCAGGCACATGGGGCACGCAATTCGTCTTTACCAATCTCTACTTGACACCGCCGTTCTATGTCGATATCGGCGCCAATACGCCGCCCGACCGCTTCCTTGCGAACAATGCGAACAATGCTGTTCTCATGCAGCTGAGACTGCAGTCCGGGCCGGTGGGATACCATGTTTTTCATCTGAAATTGAAGGCGAATGGGACGCTCAACGATACCGCTGATTTTTCCTTCAACAGTCTGAAACTGTATCTTGATGAGGGGAACGGTACTTTCGACGGCGGCGAGATCCTTCTCAGCGGCGACAGGGCGTTCAATGCGAACGACGGCTATGTGATCTTTGACAATTTCACGAATACGATACCCGCGAATTCCGAGACGAATTTCATCGTGGTCGGAAGTCTCGCCGGTACGGCGACGAGCAATCTGACGTTCTATCTCGGTCTTGAAGGGGTCGACGCGCTTTCGAATATATCAGTTGATGCTGCAACGACGAATGTGGTAAGCGGACTGCCGGTGTTTGCGAACACGAATACGATAACCCTCGTCGGGACGCTCTTTGCGAGTTACGGTCCGGAGAATCCGTCGCAGAGCATCATCAATAGCGACGACGTCAATGTCCCTATGCTTCAAATGGCCATCGGTGCCGGTCCGCAGGAGGATGTCACTGTGGGCAGTATCACGATGAACGCACTCGGCAGCGGCGACGACGTAGATGGTCTTGTAGCGAATGGTGTCCGTATAGTCAACGACCTGAATACGAACGGGGTGTATGATGCCGGCGATATCCCGATAACCGGCGGGCAGACGTATTCCGCGGATAACGGAAGTATAACCTTTTCCGGGCTCAATTTGCAGATCGATGCCGGAACGACGAATTATCTTCTGGTGGTCTATGATTTTGACGGTTCCTCGATAAGCCAGGATGATTTTCAGATGAGCATAAGCGCGGTAAGCGCAACGGGTGTTAATTCAGTGATGGCGGTAAATTCATCCGGTATCCCGCTTACGGGAGCAAAAAAGGTCGTCCTGCTCGATCTTACGGGGCCGGCATATTTTACCGGGTCGCCATTCGTGACGTCGTTGTTTGTCACGAATACCAATGTCATCATTCAGATCATCCCTGATGAAAATGCCTATGTCGGCGGAACTAATTACACCGATATTTTATTCGCCCAGGGGAAGGGCTGGACCAATGTTACGCCGGCCACCAGCGATCTTGTCATGACGATACTGGGTATATTTGCCGGGAATACGAATGTGCCGAACGCGAACTCCGGAAATAATAATTACACCTACATCAACAATGTCGCTGCCAATGGATTTTCCGCGGACGGCGTTGTGACAAAATATATCGGGATGTCGGCAACGGCAAACAGAACGATGTATATTTCCGTGGCGACAAATCGAACCGATATCGGCGCCAATCAATGGCAGGGCTATGCGCCGAGATCGCTGTATGCCACAGCGGCGAGTACCGCTACAAGCATATCAAATCTGAGTATTTCGGTGAAACAAGGTCACGGCGTGTATATCAATGTCCGAAATGCACGCGCCCGGATACGCAATACCGCCGGCATGGGACTGGGCTTTCGGGGGTTTGCGGGGAATGCCGGAACGAATACCGTGAATTATGCAAATGCCTATGCCTCCCCGCGCTTCGTATATGTTGGTGCTGTCGGCTACGCGACCGCGGTCTTCTATTCTACGAACATGGATTTTACCGCAGCATTCTCCAACGCCCTGCGCATGACATGGTCGAATGATGTCACCGGCGGCGGCGCCATAACCATGCGTGTCCGCGGTACGAATAACCCTGCATTCATCAACGCTGCCCCATGGTACACGGTCAGCAAAAATACCGTTCCGAACGCGCTCACGAACGCCGGAATTCGGGTACTGCAATACGAGGCATCGTTGTCCGCGGCGCCCCCGGAGGGCGGCACCGTGTCGCCGAAACTGCTGTCATTCACCGTCGATTACGGTTGGAAAAATTATCCGATCGTTTACACGGTGCAGCCCGGCGGTAAAACGAATTATGCAGCGTATCAGTCAGGAAGCGGGACCGGTACGTATGCGTTCACGAACAATATCGCGGATACCAATGGAACGGTCGACGTCTACGCTACTGCGCGCGACTATTTCGGCAACTGGGCGTCGAACGTCCATGTCGGGGCGTTCATCTACGACCGGTCGAAACCGGATATCACGAACGTGCAATGCTTCACTACTCCGGCACACTCATTCGAGATATCGAACGATCAATTGTTCTATGATGAGATCGTAAGCTTCACGGTGAGCAATAAGGTGAACTCGCCATCAGGGGTGTATTACTATTACAGACTCGACGGGAACCCCGGGACGAACAGCATTACAGCGGAGATCGCCACGTATTCAACGAACGTGAATATTGACAATATTGGTCTGCCTGAGGGGACCAACTATTTCCATGTGCGGGCAAAAACATTTTACAGCAACTGGGGGAATGAGATCGTATTCACCAATATTTTCATACGCCCCGCATTGAGCATAGACCCGGGGACCGCGAACCCGCCTGCGACGAATGTCATTTCCGGAGCAAGCGATGTATGCATGCTGCAGTTACGGCTCCGTGCCGGCCCGGCAACCGGCATCGTTCTCTCGAATTTGACCTTCACCGCCGCGGGCGGCGCCCATGACATCAATGACCTGTACTCGGTCCGTCTTTTTGACGACAATGGGAACGGCACTCTCGACGGCGGCGATACCCTGCTGGCGTCCAATGTATATAATGCGGACAATGGCCTTGTAGCCTTTACCAACATCAACTGCAATTTTGCGCCGAACCAGACACGATATCTGAATCTGATATACAACACAAAAGCGACCGCAACTATCGGAACGACGATCGCAGCGGGCATCACCAACCTTTCGAGCGTCAGTGCATGGCCGCCGGATTTCAGTGATCTTGTATCGAACATACAGTATTTTCCGCTGTGGGGAAATACCAACACGTTCTTCAGAACGGCAGCGATAACGCTTGCCGCGGGGGCGAAAAATCCCGCGGCGACCAATGTTGCGAGCAATACGACCGATCTCCTGGTGCTCCAGTTCACTGCGGCCATGAACGACGGCGAGTCGGTGAAGTTGTCGAACATCAACATTCGCCCTTCGGGTACGTTGGACGATTCATTCGACGTTACCGCGGCAAGCGTGCGGCTCTACTTTGACAATAATGCGGACGGCCTCATCGACGGCGGCGACACGCTGCTCGGTTCGGGGTCGTACAACGCGGATAATGGCGCGTTCTCGGTGCTGAATATCAATCGTATTTTACCGGCAAATTCGGTCACGAATTTCATGGTGGTACAGAGCTTGAGCGGGCAATCGACGAACGGTAAATGGTTCAGGGTGTCGCTCGAGTCGAACGTTGATTTTATCGCATACGGGATGACGACCGGGACTGCGATCTCGGTGTCCGGCGCGCCGGTGCGCAGCGGTACGATAAATATCGGCGTTGATACGACACCGCCGCAGTTCACGCCGTACCTGAGCTTTTTGAGCCTGACCTCCCCCGTGCCGCTTACCAATAACCTGCGCATCTATATTCAGGCCGATGAAGCGGTGCGCAGTACCAACGGCCCCGCTGGCGGCGTCACGAATTATCCCATAATCCGCGTCGTGCAGGGGAGTGCCACTAATTTCGCAGCGTGGGTGTCGGGCACCAATCGCGGTCCGTATACCAACAGCTACAATGTACAGGCTATCGACGGAACCGCATCGGTATATGCGGAGGGGTATGATTACGCGACACCGACGACGAATTGGACGAATATGCTCGTTGGCACGTTCGTAGTCGATGGTGCGCGGCCCAACGCCGTCATTACCAATTACACGACCTATACGCTCAGTACCAATTCCAATATTACGATTCAAGGGTATACGAGCGAGTCGAACGTGACTATTTCCGTCACTGTCTCCACCGCGTCCAACGGCGGGGCCATCTTCTCGTACGTATCGAACGTCTATCTCGGGAATACCACCAACATAAGCGTCGCCAATGTCATGCTGAGCAATCTGATCGGTTTCACGAACTGGGTATCGATCTATACGGTCGATGCCGCCGGGAATACATCGAATTCGTTCTACACCGGGATAATACTCTCGCCGTCGAGCCCCGCCATCGTGTGCTCGAAATCGAACCTCATCTTCTCGCCGCTCAATAATTATGCAACAGCCACCAACGAGCTCATACCGGGCGCCATCATCGAGCTTTTCCTCATCTGCACGAATACGAGCATGACGCTTGCGACCAATGTCGTCCTTGAGGATTTCATCGATACCAATTTCTTCCATTTCGTGACCGGCTCCTGCATCAACGGGGACAGTTATGATTATGCGACGAACGGCGTGTACAGCTATACGCCCGTCGGCATCGTCGATGCCAATGTCAATAAGGTGAAGCTGACAAAATTACTGATACCCGCCGCGGCGGCAGCCGTGCTGCGCTATCGGGTAGTGGTGAGGTAGCCGATGAGAGCTTTTCAATATATCTGCATCATCGGAGGAGGTGACGCCTCGCAGTAGACACATGTGCTTCCCCCACTTGCCAGTAAAGGCAAGGGAATATCATCCGTCTTCCCGGCTGACGTAAAATGACGGGGCTGAAAATTAGAACAAAAGAGGAAAAAACAATGGTTACACGAACAAAACGGGCAGCAGCGGTACTCATCGCTCTGTTCATGGTGCTCGGCACCGCGACCGTTTTCGCCAAGGGAACTGCTGGCGGAACGGCTATTCTTTCTACAAATACGTTCGTTCAGTTCCAAAACTCTGTCGGTGTTTCGTTCACCACGAACGGCTCCAACACGGTGACGAACATCGTGCTCGAAGTGTTCGGCGCTACGAACGCTACCGTTCAGTGGCAGTCGAACAACTGGAACTCGGGTTCCACGAACACATTTGATTTCGTGTTCACCAACATGGCGAATACGAACGCACAGTTCCGCTTCACGTTCGGGACGAATTGGGCGAACTTCGGCGCTTCGTCGCCGTGGCTCATCACGTTGTCCAACCACACGGCTGGCGGTGTGCTCGCTACCGGCGCAACGGTGAACGTCGCCCCGGATGCTGAATTGACGGCACGGATATACGTCGGTATACCGGGCAATGCACCGGACGGCGCTTACTTCAACATGATGCTGACCAATGAGCTTGGAACGCAGGCTGCGGTCTATCCCGCCCCGCGTACCTACCTGTACCCGGCGAGCAACGGCTTCTTCTACGGCGGTACGAACTGGATGACCAACTTCCTCGCAGTACGTGTCGGCGGACCGAAAGTGTTCCTCGAAAAGACATTCGTTGTCGATTCGAGCACGCTTACCGGCGTCCCGGCAGGCAACGTAGTGCCCGGTGCTTGGATCACGTATACCCTTACGTATACGAATACCGGTAGCGCCGCTGCAGCGAACGTTATCGTGCGCGACTTCCTCCCGACGGCCTATGTGGCGTATTTCACGAACACAGCCACGACCGCGGGTGTTACCCTCGCGCTCTATGACGCGACCTCGGCCGATATTACCGCCAACAACGGCACGGTATTCCCTGCCCTTGCGGGAAGCCATGTCAACACGAACGTTCAGCGCATCGACTTTACGATCGCGAACGTCAATGCCGGCGCGGGCGGATCGGTCACGTACCGAGTTGTCGTGAAGTAAGCCCACTCTGCTCTGCCGCTATCCCGCGGCATAGCGTTGTGGTAGTTTGACATTTTTGAGCGGAATCGCCGGCACTTAGTGCCCGGTTTTTGCATATCCGCCTGCCGTACATCCCATTTTTGTACGGTAGGTCCGCCTGAGGCCGGTTAATCTTCGCTCAGGATTGTCAATGACAGGTTTATCGAATTCCGTCCAAAAGCGAGGTCTTTTGGCGGAGAGTGGCACCGTGTATTTGTGATCTTTACGAGACAGTAAAGAGGACGTAGTGACACGATGAGATTGTTGCGTGTATTGACATGTGCGGTATTCCTCCATATACCGCTCCTCGGTATCACGTATGACATAGTTCATACGAATGCCGTGGTGTCGTACGACAACGCCGTCGCAGCCACCTTTACCTCGAATTTCTGGGGTATGAAGCTGGTTACGAATGGTGCGGGTGCGGCATATACCAACACCAATATCATCATCACGAACGTTCCCGTGTACGAACTGCCGCTGGTGCAGTTCGCGTTGAGGACCAACGGCCCGGGCGGCCCCTTGTATGCAGGAAGCAACTTCCTCATGAACATTCGGGCGCTCGATATCAACGGGTATCACGTCACCCTGACTGCTGCCACGAACCTTGTATTTTCCTCCTTAGATACAAATTATGCGGCGACGTCGACGAATTTGGCGGTAACGAACCTCTCCTTTATATCGCCAAGTGCGACGTTCCCCGATTATGACGGTTCCAATTTCAGCACATCCTACCCGATACCCGGCCTGATCTATGTACGGGTGGACCAGAACACGAATACGAACGTGTATACCAACATGTTCACGAATTCGCCTGGTCTGCTCTGGATCATGCCGGGTATCATGGATGGGATCGTTGAATTCGACCGTGTAAGCTATTTCGGGTACGGCGACCGCATCTTCGTCTCGGTAACGGATTCCGACAGGAACGCGGATTATGGCGCTCCGGATTCGATCACGGTCAACGTCAATGCAACCTCCTATGCGCCGATGAAGCTTTTGACGCTTGCCGAAACAGGACCGAATACCGGTGTGTTCACGAATTTCATGTTCTTCGAGACGGCGCCGACCGGGATACCAGGCAGTATCTATGTGACCAATGACGCGCAGGTGTTCGCATACTATGCGGATATACAGCCTGTCACCAACAAATCGACGAACGCGCTGTTCAAGACGATAATGACGCTCATCATGACCAATCCCTATTACATCCGTACGAACGTGGTCACGAACATGCGCATCTACGGCGTCGACAGCTCCTTCGTTACCAATGACGTAAGCGCGCAGTTCATCTACACGAGCGACATACCCTCGGTCGCTGTCGTTGAAGCGAGCAATGCGGTGCGTACGCTCAAGAGCGGCCTCGGCCGTATCAGCGCACGGCACAGCATGGTGCCGACCCTCGCGACCAACAGCGTATTCCTGGTGACAGTACAGACCCAGGACAGCGTGGTGTTCGGAAGCGGCATGCTCTCGGTAAGTCTGCCGAGCAATGCCTTCTCCAACGAGATGTATGTGGATGTGCGCAAACCGAGCGATTACCAGTA
>JBBTBY010000100.1 GCA_038043445.1 Spirochaetota bacterium | reverse complement strand
ACAATACGATAACCCATAATGAGATATGCGATCTCGACTATTCGCCGATCGGCGCAGGCTGGACATGGGGATATGCGGAACCTTCCGGCGCGCATCACAATATCTTCGAATACAATCATCTTCACCACTTCGGTCTCGGTGAGCTTTCCGACATGGCCGGTATTTACACCCTCGGCATATCACCGGGCACCGTGGAACGTTATAATCTCGTGCATGACGCCAATGCATATTCCTACGGCGGCTGGGGGCTTTACACCGACGAGGGATCGAGCGAAGTCCTGCTGGAAAAGAACCTCGTGTACAACACCAAGTCCGGCGGTTTTCACCAGCACTATGGAAGCAACAATCTCATTCGGAACAATATTTTCGCCTTCGCCGGGGAGGGTAATATCATAAGCATGCGGGGGGATGCCGGCGGAAAAAATCACAACGCCTCGTTCATATTTGAAAAGAACATCGTGGTCACTACGAACGGCTTCATGGTCAATAAAGGATTTAAATCGAAACTGTTCAGGTTCGATACCAATCTCTATTGGGACATCGTGAACGCAAGCGTAAGCAATATGAGCTTCAGCGGCCTCACGTTCCAGGAATGGCAGGATGAGGAAGGCTTCGATAAGAACGGCATTATCGCCGACCCCCTGTTCGTCGATGCGAAGAGATATGATTTCCATTTCAAGCCGGGCTCGCCCGCGTCGAAGATCGGATTTGAGCCGTTCCTGGATGAGATAGCAAAAGCCGGATTGTACGGTGATGCATCGTGGAAGAATATGCCCAAGCAGTTCACGCCGCGAGCGGCGAACCCCGACATGAAGCCCCCGGCACGGAAAAAAGAGGTCGGTAACCGCCTGCAGTTCCGCGAGGATCTCGAGGCCATCGCACCCGGCGTTCCACCCCCGTTCGGCGGCGCCGATCAGGGTATACTCGTTACCGGCGAACAGGCGAAAGGGATCTACAGCCTGAAATTCCAGGACGATGCGGGGCTCCCCAATGATTGGCGGCCGCACCTTTCGTTCAACAATAAATTCGCGCAGGGAAAAATAACCGGTTCCCTCGACGTGTTCCTTGAGGATGGCGCGATATTCTGGAACGAATGGCGCGACAGCGACGGCCCCTATAAGGTCGGACCGACGATAAAGATACTTGCCGACGGGGCGTTCATGGCGGGCACAACGAGGGTCATGGATGTCCCGCGGAAGAAGTGGATACATATTGAGATAGAAGCGGCCACCGGCGGTGGCACGTGGGACCTCGCTGTTACGGTCGACGGGGAAGCGCGGCGCGAATTCAACTCGATAAAGAACGGGAACCCGGCATGGGCATCGCTTGATGCAGTGATATGGTCGGCGATGGCCGAGACAAGAACGGCGTTCTATCTCGATAATATCGCTTTTAAAGTGGAGAAGTAGCGTCATAGTTGGTTGACAATTGCATGAATGCGCAATAAAATCGCGGCAGTGGGAAACGGGTAAAGGAGTCGGTCATGAAACACATGGTATTCGGCATGGTTGCTGCGGCGGTGCTCGCAGCGGCGCTCTCTGCAGCGGACGCTTCGCTCATCGGGTACTGGAATTTCGATGAGGGGAGCGGCATGGTCGCCAAGGATTCCTCGGGGAACAATCTTACCGCCACGAACAAAGGCGGCTGGGCCGACGGAAAAAAGGGCAAGGGGCTGCTCCTTACCGGCGATAAGACGAAGATCATTGAGTTCAGCGTACCAACCGACAAGCAGCCGGGAAAAGGCAGCTACTCGATCGCCCTCTGGATGAACCCGTCGGCTATCGATATCGATTCGAAACAGAAACAGCGCCGCGCCTTCGGCCTTGACAATTGGCCGACGGCGTATACCGTCATCGATGTTCTCGGCGACGGCGCGATACAGTTCGCGACCGGATACAAGATCGACGATACGCGCAAGGGCGGCCTGACCGTCAACACGAAGGGTAAAGCGGTCATCGGCCAGTGGATGCATATCGCCGCGGTCTTTGCCGTCGGTTCAAAGAAGATGAAGATCTATATGAACGGTACGCTCAGCGGCGAGGCAGCGATACCCGACACGTATGAATTCGATCTGCAGATCGGCACACGGCTCGCATCGATCGGGAGCACGTGGCAGTCGTTCGCCGGCGTCATCGATGAAGTATACTACTATAAGCGCGCGCTCTCTGCCGATGAAGTTTCGGTGCTCGCACAGTAAGTCAATATCGCGTATGTCCGTCAATGACGGGCATGTACAAAATGACGGTGATGCGGTACACTGACGCCGTCGAATCGAAGCATGAGGTGCTTTCATGAGAACTTGGCTGCTTACCCTTCTCGCCGTACTGATGATGCCGCTCTTCGCTGCGGATACGGCGGCGACGAACGCGGAAGACGAGGATTTCGTCGAACTGCGGCTGCGCGTCATACCCTACTCGGGCACATCAAGCCCTGACTGGATGTCGCGGCGCAAGGCATTCGACGAATTCGTCCGGCTCAACCCCAAGATACATATCAAAGCGCTTGTGCCGCTGCGCATCGAGGGCACCGCTTCCGATGAAAGCGAATTCCTCGCCATGGCCGGCGGCGTCGCGCCCGACGTGCTCTATCTCACCGAGCGCAAGGCTGCCGACTACCGCACGCAGGGATTTCTCCTTTCGCTCAACAGCTATCTGAAGGAATTCGAGAAGAGCAAGAGAATGCGCTACAAGGGCATTTATTCGCCGTCAAGCGCATGGGAACTCTGCCACAGCAGCGGTCACATTTACATGGTCCCGTATTACTATGCGCCGATGACGATACTCTGCCACACGCCCACCTTCGCTCGCAACGGTCTCGCCGGAAAATCGCCGAAGGATTGGGACGAGATGTACGATTTCTCGCGGAAGATGACGTTCGACCCCGCGAAAGAGCCTAATGCGCCCCCGGGCACACCGCTTACCTACGGCATCAGCATGAATCACGCGTCCGGCAGTTCGGGTTGGAATTACGTACAATTCGTTCTATCCGCCGGCGGGAATGTGGTCACGCCGTACATCGAGAAGAACGGCAAGCTCGTTGAGGTCCCGCCGCCGCCGGTGGACTATCGGCGCCTGGGCATCGATGTGAGCGACGATGCGAAATTCTATTCGATGATAGCGTCTAACCGTAAATATATGGAAGGATTGGGAATGCCCGCCGAGTACGCCATGGAAGATGTGAAGTGGCGGCTTGAAACGGAAAAGCCCAAAGCGATGCGTGCGCTCCACTTTTACCGGAAGATGATACAGCAGCCGTGGATGCGCAACAAAGGGCGTGAGTTCGATGTCACGGTAGAGATGATACGCGCCCGCAAAGCCGTCGACCCGTTCTCCGGAGATACGTTCGATCTTACGAAAAAAGAGATCATCGACCGCATATATATCGGCGTTGTCGATTCCGCCGCCGCCATGGTCGGGCGCAATGTAAAGGAAAAGTACTTCGGCATGAAGGCTGTATTCCTCTCGGAAGCCGGTACGGCAAGCGATCTCAATACCGATCCGACGGAGTGGACGCTTGCGACGTTCCCGTCCTATCCCGGCGAGAATTATGCGTTCATGCTGGGCGGACATTATATCGGCATCAATTCGACGATCGCTTCCGAGGATGTGCCCGGCCGCCGCGATAAAGCGAAGATAATGAAAGCGGCGTGGGATTACATCGAATACATGACCGGCCCCGAAGCACAGGCGATAAAGGCGAGGATGTACATCGACCTCGGCGTGCAGGAATATGTGCGGCCGTCCATCCTGAGAATGGCCGGCTTCGAGGACGTTGTCGAACGAATACCGCGCGAGCGCGTGAAGTTCTGGGACCATGTTGAGAACAATGCAAAAATGATACCCTACTGCAAAGGGTTCACGCACGTTCTCACGGGCGACCTTAAGATACCCATCGATGCCGTCGGCAATGACCCCATCGATCTCGTGACGGGTAATTTCAAGAAGGACCCGCAGGCGGTCATGGAAGAGGTGGTCAAGCGCGTGAACGATACCATCATCGGCGATCTGCCGCCGCATGAGATCAAACGGCGATCGAACCTCGGCTGGATAATCCTTGCGGTCATTTTCGCCGGCATTATCGCGGGCGGGGTGATGATCATACGAGCGGGGATCAAGATGGAAGCGAAATTCCGCGACAGCGAGGGTTTCGGCGTCGGGGGTCATCCGGGCCGCCGGAGAATATATGCGTGGCTCTTTCTCCTCCCGGCGGTGGCGACCATTCTCATCTGGGCGTATTATCCATTGGCGCGCGGTCTTATGATGGCGTTCCAGGATTACAAGATACTCGGCTCATCGAAATATGTCGGGTTAAAGAATTTCATCGAGATAGTCGGTGATATAACGTTCTGGCGATATCTTCTGCAGACGTTCATCTATGTCGGGTATTCGATTGGCTTGGGATTCCTCGTGCCCCTGGGACTTGCCATCCTCCTCTCCGAGATACCGAAGGGAAAGGTCTTCTTCCGAACATTGTACTATCTCCCGTCCCTCACCACCGGCATTGTGACGCTCTTCCTATGGAAGGGAATGCTCTATGACAATACGAAGCAGGGTCTTTTGAACAGTTTTATGCTCATGTTCAATGACTGGCCGCTTGCCGCGGCGCTCACCGTGAAACTGCTTCTCTTTGCGGGATTCGGATTGCTCGCGGTCATGTGCATCATACAGATATTCAACAGACGCAATGAGAAGATGGAGCGCTTCTTCGCCATCGCCATCGGCGGGCTCATCGGCGGCTTTCTTATCTTCCTTCTTGCGAACTCTGTCCTGCGCGAGGGCCCCGTGGGGCTTGTGCGCATGTTCGCAAGCGCGTTCAACTTCAAGGTGCAGAAATTCCTGCAGGACCCCGACTTGGCCATGCTCTGGATAATAGTGCCGGCCGTCTGGGCGCATGCGGGGAGCGGTTGTCTCATCTATCTTGCCGCGCTCAAGGGCATACCCGATGGGCAATACGAAGCGGCGGATATCGACGGCGCGGGCTTCTGGAAAAAAATAGTACATGTGACATTCCCCAATCTGAAGGCGCTTATCATAATCAATTTCGTAGGCTCGGTGGTCGGCGCGTTCCATGCGTCGCAGAACATCTTCGTCATGACCGGCGGCGGTCCGGAGGACAAGACGATGACGGCGGGGCTCTTCATCTGGTACAACGCGTTCGTGTATCTCGATTACGGCACCGCGACCGCAGCTGCCTGGATACTGGGCGCGCTTTTGATCGGGTTCACGCTCAATCAGCTGCGGATCATGAATAAGATGCAGTTCAGGAGCACGAGCGTAGAAGAGAAGGCCGGCGGCGGCAGCCGGACGTAAGGCGTTGCCGGATAACAAGTCGGTTGCCGGGCGTACGATCATGAACGCATCGAATCGGGAAACGAGGAGCTTTATATGCCATTGGTAAGTACAGTAGGAAGAAAGAGCGCGAAGGTCCGTCTTCTGCTTTTGGCGCTTTATCTTATTCTCATCGGCGGGGCCATTACCATGGTGTACCCGTTCCTCCTCATGGTGACGATGTCGACGACGGGGAATGCGGATTCCGTGGAGTATCGTCTTTTGCCGCGCTATTGGGGCAGCGACGCGTATCTTTTCAAGAAATATACGCTCGATCTTTCCCCCGACTGCGTGTATGTATCGCAGGGCCCCTACCGCACCACGCCGGTGTTCTCTGAATTGTCCGTATGGTTCGGAAAGGACCACTGGTTCACGTCGCTTGACGTCGAGGATAATGATCTTGGCCCCGTTATGAAGACACCTGAGGCATATCGCAAGGCCATGGCCGCCGACTGCGAGGCGTTCATCGCGAATTGCCCCGTCGAGTTCAAATTCCCCCTTTTTCTGCGAGATTCAAGTTCACCATACAATCTGCGGTCACAGTACATTAACTGGCTTATGGCAAAGTACGGCTCGGTGGAAAAGGTCAACCGCGCGCACGGCGAGACCTATGAACAGCGCGACGATATTCGCTTCTCGCCGCAAAACCAGCATCGCCGGCCGGATACGAATGTGATGCATATGCGCGACAGCCTTGCCTTCCTTGCAACGCTCACGCCGAACCAGGTATCATTGTTCAGCGCCGACGGTATCCTCTACGGATATCTGCAGCGGACAAAACTGGCCGTTCCCGCGTCCTATCGCGGTGTTACCAACCGGTACGGACAGATCAATAAAGCCTCCATCAGCTACGATGATCTTATGGCGGGGAAGCTCGGTCTTGATATACGCGAACGGTTCCTGCGAAGCGCGCCGACGCGATTTATTCGCATCGATACGGTACAGGCCGGCGACGCGTGGCGCACGTATCTTATGAAACGCAGGACCGCATATTTTCCGCTTTCGGAGCGGCTCCCCTTCATCGACGCGCAGATGGGCGTGTGGAACGTCTTTATCAGCAAATATTGCCCAAGCGGGGCGCTCTCGCTCGTACGCCCGGAGACATCGTTCCGCGACATGCTTGCGAAGAAGTACGGTTCTGTCGAAGGCGTGAACAAGGCCTATGGGACGATGTATGCGAGCATGGATGAAGTGCGTATTCCCTATGCGGCCTACCAGTACAGCTGGTTCCTCAAGAACAAAGGCGGCATGCGCTGGATATACTTCGCGTATAATTTCAAGCAGGGTTTCAATTTCATCTTCCTGCACGGTTATTCGCTCATGGTCACCGTCATCTATATAGTCCTGTCGATATTAACAGCGCTCACGGTGAATCCCATGGCAGCATATGCGATGTCGCGATTCCGGTTGAAGGAATCGCATTACATACTGCTCTTCCTCCTGACGACGATGGCCTTTCCGGCGGAAGTGCTCATGATACCGAATTTCCTATCGGTGAAATCGTTCCCGCTCATTCAGATATTGACGGTCGCAGTGTCGGTGCTTTTCTTCATCGTGCTCGTGCAGAACCTCGTGAAAGCGAAGATACGCATACCGCTCTGGCTCGCGGCCACGGTCGGGCTCGGGGTCACGATATTCCTCGCCGGGTGGCTCGTACCGACGATAGCCAAGCAGTACGATGTGCCTCTGTCGGTAACGCTTATGAACAGTTTCTGGGCGCTCATACTCCCGGGGCTTGCCAACGGCTACGGAATATTCCTGCTTAAGGGCTTTTTCGATGCGATACCGCCTGAGATCTACGAGGCGGGTCTTATTGACGGTGCCAACGAGGTGCAGCTGTTCATGAACGTAACACTGCCGCTGTCAAGACCCATCCTGGCGGTGATAGCGCTCAATGCGTTCACGAATGCGTACGGCGCGTTCATGCATGCCTTCCTCACCTGTCAGGACCCCAAGATGTGGACGCTCATGGTGTTCCTCTATGAATATCAGCAGTACGCCTCGGTGCCGATGCTTATGGCCTCGCTCGTCATTACGTCGATACCGACGCTCGTCATCTTCCTCATGGCGCAGAAGGTGATACTCGAGGGTATTGTCATCCCGACGTTCAAGTAGGCCTGCGGGAGACGGTACGCATCATGGCTCGGCGTGTCGTTCTGCACGGCATGCCCGGCGAGGTCCGGGTATTCAGCTCCCGCGTGGAGCAGGGCACCTCGTTCTGGAATGAGCATACCTATTACGAGGTCGCCGTCTGTATCGCGGGGAGCGGGTACTATAAATCCCGGCGCGGCAGGTTCCGTTTCCGAAAAACGTCCATTGTTATCTGTAATCAGTACGAACCGCATGCATGGCAGGCCGTCGAGCCGGTGCATATCCGATACGTGCAGCTTCAGCGATCGCTCGTGAAGGACATTCTCCCTGTTCTCGGGGAAGGTTCGCTCCTTCTTGACGCCTTTGTCCGCGGTGATAGCGGCGGCTTCATCATGCACCTTGCTTCGCCCCCGTTGTTCGTACAGATCCAGCGAATCGTCGATACGCTCGCCGAGGAAAGCGTCCGCGAGCGGCCGTACGCGAAAGCGCATATCCGCGGTCTGGTCATCGAAATACTGTCGCTCATCGGGCGCGATATCGCCGGATCGGATCGTCGTACGACGCCGGTATCCGACAGCATCGAACGCTCGCTCGCCTATATTCATGCCAACATCGCCGGGGATGTTTCGCTCGCCCATGCCGCGGAAGCCGCCGGGCTGTCATGCGATCACTTCTCAAAAGTGTTCAAGCGCGGCACCGGATTCTATTTCACCGAATATATGAACGAGATGCGTATCCGCGAGGCGTGCCGGCTTCTCAGGTCGACCGCAAAGAGCATAACGGACATCGCGTTCGCGTCCGGCTACCGCAACGTTCCGTATTTCAACCGGATATTCAAAGCGACTACAGGGTTCGCCCCGGCACAGTATCGGAGGAAAGCAGTCGTTTTAGTCCGTGCCGAAAAGCACGGAAAAAGTCAAGAAAATAACGGAATTGGATAATGCGTAAAAAGCGGAACATTGTATAATGAAAGCATGCATAGTCGTATGATAACTTTGATAATTTCTTGAGGAGGACATCGATGAAGTCTCCCATCGAACATCTTAAAACGATATTTCCAGCTATGCTCGCGGTAATGATCCTTTGGGAGCATTGTCTTCTTGCCGGCACACAGTTACCGCGTATCATGACATCCCCCGGACCAGACGGTTGCCGCTTTACCGCAGTCGACAGCACGGGCAGCCGCACCTTCATGCCTATCGGCAATTCTCTGGTCCTTTTGGCTGGTCCCGAAAAAACGCCTGACCACGCGCTTTTTAGCCGCGGGTTTTATGACCCCGGACGCATGGATAGAACACTTACAGATATGTCAGCAAAGGGTTACACGGTCGTACGTGTATTTATATTTAAAGGACGGATATTCGTACGTCATATCATTGAGCCGGTGGTCATACTGACGAATTCTACGGGGGAGCTCAATTCTGTTTACATGTCGAATTTCTTCGATTTCCTTGACAGAGCGCGGGATCACTGGCTGCATGTACAAGTGGTTCTCGACGGCTATCCGGACAGCGCCTATTATCTCAGCCTTGCCACGAATGGTTCACCCGATGTTGACCCCATGAATCGAGAGGACATGGCTGCCGGGGCGATCGAGGCGAAACGGCAATATATCGAACGTGTTGTCCGTGCGGTAAAGGATCGAGGACATCTGCAGACTGTTTTCTGCTGGGAAATCAGCAATGAACCGTCATTTTCCACCGAGCAAAAACCCTTCAGCATGAGCCGCGGAGTTGTTGGAACCGCTGCCGGCATCTTTGATATGTCATTGCCCAATTCGCGACAGGCTTGTGCCGATGCGAAC
This sequence comes from Spirochaetota bacterium, assembly GCA_038043445.1. Taxonomy (NCBI): domain Bacteria; kingdom Pseudomonadati; phylum Spirochaetota; species Spirochaetota bacterium. The sequence continues at coordinate 20,787 of JBBTBY010000100.1, read as the reverse complement.
TTTTCAAACTCATTCTGTACAGGGCGTAAGGCGGTACGGTCCGTTGATCCGCAGGCGCTGGTATCGGTGAGCGTCTTTAGCCACGGGGCTGTGCGTAAAGCAGGACTCGAAACAGCAGGGCTTCTTCCTATAGACATGAAAAATAAATTATGGCCGCCGCGCTTCCGGTTGCTCTATGCCTGGCTCGATGTGGTCGATTTCCATGCCTATATCAGTAAAAGTAATCCCGCTACACCTCGACAGATACTTGAAGAACTTGATTTTGCACAGATCGCTGAACGCGCAGTAAAACCGACCATACTCGGTGAATTCGGGACTCACCGAAAGGAACAGCCGAATACCATTACGGCGGCGCAAGAACTGCACGCATGGCGGCAGGATTTTCTTGATGCGGGTTTTGCGGGGGCGAATCTGTTCACCTGGGACACAACGAACATGAGCCGTGTGACCGCGATCGAGGACGGTGGTATTGTCGGCGATCGGCTGTCACCCATCGCCGGAAAATAGCTGTCTATAATTTGTGAAGGAGATTGGAGAAAATGGAAAACAGGGTTTCTAGAGTATCCCTTCTCCCCGGATCTATGAAGGCACATCCGGTAATCATCGCGCTCATCGTGTATGCGGTGACGATGGGAGCCCAACAATACGACGTCACGTCATTTGGGGCCGTCGGCGACGCGGTCTCGCTCGACACTGCCGCCATTCAGAGAACGATCGATGCCTGTGCCGATGGCGGCGGCGGAAAGGTGGTGTTCCCGAAAGGCGTGTATCTGTCCGGTTCCATTGTGCTGAAAAGCAAAGTAACGCTTCTCGTCACACCCGAAGCGACTCTACTCGGCAGTAAGAACATACAGGACTACTCTACCGGAAGATTACTACAGGCGAACGGCGCATCCGATATCACGATCGAGGGCGGCGGCACCATCGATGGGCAGGGGGACAGCTTCTGGGTGAAAAAGGACAAGGAGTACGTCGGCGAGCCCTGGCATGGAACGGCGCAGTTCAATTACACCGCGCAGAAACGCCCGTCGTTCATTCATCTCCTGCGCTCGACGAACATCATCATACGCAACATTACGCTCACGAACAGCGCGTCGTGGACGGTGCATATGCAGCGCTGCATGAACGTGCTCGCCGAGAACGTGACGATACGGAATTTCCTCTACGGGCCGAACACCGACGGCTTTGACGTGAACTCCTGCGTGGATGTTACGATACGCGGCTGCGATATCATCACGGGGGACGACGGCATCGTGCTCAAGAGCACCGAACCCGGGCATGATCATCCGTCACGGAACATACTCGCCGAGCGCTGCCGCATCTGGAGCGCATGTAACGGGCTTAAGATAGGCACGGAAACGCATGACAGTTTTGAGAACATCGTGTTCCGGGATATCCATCTCTACAGCGATACGGATATCGCCCTCGACCGCACGCTCGCCGGGGTGGCGATAGAATCGGTTGACGGCTCGCATCTCTCCGGCATCTTTGTGTCGAACATCACCATGTCGAACATGAAAGCGCCGATATTCATCCGCCTCGGCCACCGGGGCAGGGACCAGGTCGCGCCGAAAGTCCCGGGGAAGATAGAGAACGTCGTCATGAAGAATATTACCGCAAAGCGTTCGATGTTCACCTCGTCGATAACGGGGATACCGGGATATTCCGTCGGGAACGGCATATCGCTTTCCGGGATCACGCTTGAATATGAGGGCGGCGAGGGTACGGGCAGCGTGCGCCGGGATGTGCCTGACAAGGAGTGCGTCGCCAAGTATCCGGAAGCACAGATGTTCGGGCAGCTCCCCGCATACGGGCTTTATATCCGTCATGCGAAAGGAATTTCCGTAAGCGATATGTATCTCTCATATCTCGAGGCGGATGCGCGCCCGGCGATCATTCTCGATGACGTGCGGGCGTCGACGATAGAGCGTGCCGCAGCGCGATCATCGACGGGGGAACATCCATTCATATGGGCGATCGATTCACGCGAGATAACCGTGCGCGGGTGCAGTGCGCCGCCCGGGGTAAAGACATTCGTCACGGTCGAAGGTGATGGGGCGTCCGCAGCAATGGTCACACTTACCGATAACCGTATTCCGGCAGGGGTAACGCCCCTCGCCGTGCGTTCGGCGGAAGACGTTCTCGCCGAGCTTCCGCTTTTCACCGAACGAAGCCGCGGTGTGGTCGTCATCGATCCGACGCGCATGAAGATCGTAGCCCCCATGACGGTCAATCGCGACCCATCGTTCCCGACCGCATGCATTGAGACGCCGGCCGCTAAGGCTCGTGACGCCGGCTTCGCGCAATGCCGGTTCACGGTAAGCGAGGACGGCGAGTATGTGATCCGCGTACGCGCATTCTCGGCGCGGGGGGAAGAGGATACGTTCTATGCATCGGTGGACGGAGGGGAGATATCGGTCTCCGATGTGCTTAAGAAGGGCGAATGGGCGTGGGACTTCGTCCGCAGCCGCGTGAACGACAAGACCGTACCCGAGGCGAGGACGACGTATCGGTTGACGAAAGGGACGCATATACTTAAGATACAGAACCGTGAGAGCGGGACGAAGATCGGCACTATCGTCGTCATGGAGAAGGACGCCGTATGTGAGCTGAACGGATTGTAACGGGATACGGCATCTCTCAGAGCGGTGAGCGATAGAAGTCCAGAGAAGGAGCAGCTACGCATGAACAAGATCACAGCATTCATAAAAAGCTACATCGGATTGCTTGCGATAGGGGCGGCGTTCATCATCTCGGCATTCGTCGTGTACCTCAACAACAGCGAGCCGTCCGAGGATGTATATACGGTGACGAAAGGCGATACTGTCGCATCCATCGCCGCAGCGTATAAGACCACCGCGGAAAGGATCGTTGATCTGAATTATCCTGATGTTGATGAGAAGGCGGCGCTTACCCCCGGGATGCGATTAAAGGTCCCGCGCGGGGCAGGTTCCAAGCAGATGACCATACGCATTGCGCACTGGAGCCTTGAGCCGGGGGCGCGCGACGGGCTCAATTTCATGGCGGCTGAATATCACAAATTATATCCGAACGTTCGTGTCGTGCAGGAGGCCATACCCGAGGCCACCTACGGCCAGTGGTTCACCACGCAGATGGTCGGCGGCACGCCTGCCGACCTCATGCGCGACGGCATGGTGGCCTACCCGCTCCTCGTCTCATACTATATGCGATACTTCACGCCGATGACCGAATATGTCATGGCGCCCAATCCGTACAATCGCAATAATGAATTCAGGGACGTCTCGCTGCGTGATACGATGAAGGACGGGCTGCGCAATTGTTATATCCCCGAAATGCAGGAATACATGGCGATAGGGCTCACCCTCCATATAGTCCGTATGTTCTACAATAAGACCATGCTGAAGCGATATACCGGATCGGATGTTCCGCCCGCGACGTTCAGGGAGTTCATCGACGTATGCGGCAAGGTCGAACAGTATAAATTCTTCGACACCAAGGCCAAGCGCGCGATCACCGGGCACAGTAACGCCATGCGTACGCTCGGGAAGGAAATGGATGCTCTTGCCGACGGGTCGGCTGATCGGATGAAACTCTCGGTAAAGATGCGCGAACACGCGGACGCCGTCAGCGCCATCGAGCGGGGGCTCACCTCGCTCACGCCGATAGCCAATTCGCGCTACCATATGAACCAGATCGAGGCGAATCTCTTCAACGTTATCACCACAAAAGCCCGCAACCTCATCGATTTCGATCATGACTGCACGGTGTCGGTCGTCGAGCAATACGCGGGCATGAAAGGGAAGAAGATCGACATGGACTACGGGCCCTACCGCGCAAAGTTCGATATCGTTTCCAACTACTGCCGATTTTCCATCCCCGGCTTCTCAGGGCTCAATCGCGACGATGCGGTCATGTTCTTCGTCCAGCAGCGCTCGCTTTTCATCCCGACAGGGACATGGGACGCCGGTATGCTCGAGCGGCAGGCGTCCGATAATGGCTTTGAGGTCGGCGTCATGGATTTCCCGTATCCCGGTCCGGACAGCCCCGAGCTCTATCGCTATTTCGAGGGTCCGGCGTATGAGGACCCCGTATCGAGCTTCCGCTTCGCCTGCGCGACACCCGAGGGGAACCCGGAACGTCAGCGCGTGGCCATCGACTTCCTTCTGTTCATGGCGGCAAAAGAGAACAACATCAAGCTCAACGGCATCATCGGATGGAACCCGAACATCGTCGGGGGGATACCGGATGTCGGATTGCTCAAGGGATTTCACCCGCATGCGGACGGCGTCGTGCCCGCGATGAATTTCCAGATCGGCGGGGAATCGACCATCAAGTGGCAGCAGATATACGCGCTTTTCTGGGTCGGTCAGATATCGTATGAGAAGTTTTGTGCGGATTTCGTGCCGTTCTATCTCTCGCGCGGGTACCAGGATTACATCACGATGAACAAGAATTGGCGGCGTTCGCTTCATACCGATGAGAAGCTTGCAAGCATGCTTCGCGTCAAGGGGTTCCTTTCCGCCGACACGGCAAAGAACACGGAGCAGTGGGTGAAGTACCGCTATGCAGCGGCCCGCCCGCTTGTGCGTGAAATGAACGTGAGCTACGAGCGTGCGCTTCTGGTCAATGCGGATCGAGGGAAGGATGCCATACCGACCGCGTACGAGTATGCCCCGGCGGTGAAAGCGCGCTACGGCATGCACTGATTTGACAATAGTTCAAAATCTTACTATACTCTCTCCCATCTATGGTATCACCGTTTTGTGCACGGGTTTGTGCGCTTTTCATCTGCGTATCGGCTGCCGTCATCGCCGCGGAAAAGCAGTTCTTCGCGCTGCCGGAGGTCGAAAAGATCGTCCTTCTGCGCAATGCCGATGCGATAATCGCGAGCAATGGGCTCATCATCAACAGGAATAAATATCAGTCCGCGGTCAACAAGTTCTTCCTTCCCGACATTCGCCTCTCGGTAACATCGCCCCTGTCGCTCGACGGGAACTATTCCTCGACGGACAATTCGTATGTGCTCGGGACCAATTATTATCTCGTGGGTACGCTCGCCCTCGAGGAAAAGCTCCCCTGGGACATGCTCATCCGCGTTGAGGCGAGCTATAAATTCTCGGGGCTCCCGTCCGTATCCAACGGTTTCTCCGGCCGCGTCACCGTGACGCAGCCCTTCCTGAAAAGGAATGACGACGGGTATGCCGTCGACGCCGCACAGAAGGACTATCAGTACTCGCTCCGATCGTTCGTCCAGAACGAGCGCGATCTCATCTACAGCACGGAATCGGCGTACTACGACCTCGTTACGAGCGAGATATCGCTCTCGAGCACGCGGCGGCGGCTCACGCGGAGCGCCACCAACCTCATCGATACGGGCAACAAGTACAAGGCCGGGCTCATCAACGAGATAACGTATCTCAGGCTCACGCAGAACTACAAGAAGAGCCTCGCCGCGTTCGAGGGGCAGCAGCAGGCGCATCGCACGCTCAAGTCGTCGATGGCCCTCCTCATGGGGAACACCAATCTCGACTTCGCCATCGACCTCTCGCTCCCCTTCACGCTCATCGAGTATGAGAAGGAACGCTCCATCACACGTTCGATCTCCAACGACGTAACGCTCCTTTCCTACGATATAGCCGTATGGAAAGAGAAACTCGCGCTTGAAAAAGCGCTGAACGCGTACGACCCCAACGGCAGCGTGTCGCTCACGGCCGCGCGCGATTATCACGCGAATTACGACATCGGCGTCACGTTCAGTCTTTCAACGGCCATTTTCGAGCGCTTCCAGCGGGGCATCGCGGTCGAGAGCTCCGCGCTTGCGGTATCGAATTCAATGCTGCTCGCATCGGAACGGCGGAAGACCGTGCAGTCGATGATAGACAAGAACATCGATAATCTTTCCAACATACGCAGGAACATCGAGATAAACGAGGAAAGCTTCGCCATTGCGAAGAAATCGCTCGCCATCGACGAGGAGCGCTTCACGCTCGGGCTCATCTCTGCGGACACGCTCATCAAGACCGAGGACGATTACTATGAGAACGAACTGGCGCTCCTTACGCAGAAGGCGGCGTACCTCAAGGCGATAAGCTATCTCGAGAATAAATTCTGGATGGTGCGTGCCGCCGCGCCGGCGACGAACCGGTAGCATATGAAGCCGCTCATCCATCTTTCCAGGCTTTCCAAGACGTATCAGGTGGGGGATTCGCTCATCCATGCGCTGCGCGAGATAAACCTTTCCATCTATAAAGGCGAATATGTCGCCATTCGGGGCCATTCCGGTTCGGGGAAATCGACGCTCATGAACATACTCGGCTGCCTCGATCAGTCGACGAGCGGGACATATATCCTCAACAATGTGAACGTCGAATCGTTGAGCGACGATCAGCTGAGCGACATACGCAACCGCGAAATAGGCTTCGTGTTCCAGACGTTCAATCTCTTCATGAGAAAGAACGTCTATTTCAACGTATCGCTCCCGCTCACCTATTCGCACCGTACGGCCGCACCGGGGCGTGAGCGCGTGCTCGCGATGATAGAGAAGGTCGGGCTTTCGGAGCGCATCCATCACAAACCCAATGAGCTCTCCGGCGGCCAGCGGCAGCGTGTGGCCATCGCCCGCGCACTGGTCACCTCCCCCTCGCTCATCCTCGCCGACGAACCGACGGGGAACCTCGACAGCACCACATCGCGGGAAATAATGAAGATATTCGACTCACTTCATAAGGAAGGATGTACGATAATCATAGTGACCCATGAGGCGGACATTGCGGCGCACTGCAAACGCCAGGTGTTCATTTCCGACGGAAGACTATCCGAAGGCAAGCCGAAACGGGTAAGGGCGTAACAGATGGCACGGACGATACTGATCATCGGCACTATCCTCTGCCTCATCGCAGGCTGCTCGAAGAAGAAAGAGAACCTCCTCCTCGTAAGCACGGTCATTGAGGGCGATTTCACCGAATCGCTGACGGCCACCGGTTTCCTCGATGCGATCAATTCCGTCGACGTGCTCGCGCCGAATTTCCAGGGATCGTCCACGCTCATCTATCTCATCACCGAAGGCGCGTTCGTGAACGAGGGCGACAAGATCGCGCAGTTCGATTCAGGGACCCTTGCCGATCAGCTCACGTCCACCGAGGACAAGATAAACAATGCGAAATACGACATCGATAATACCGTGGCAACGTGGAACGAGACCATCATGTCGCTCTCGAACTCGTTGAGCGACCGTGAGACCGCGATGAAGATACAGGAGTTCAGCCAGGAGGCGCTCAAGTTCGCGCCGCGCGTCGACCAGGAGAAGGGAAAGCTCGACAAGCTCAAGGCGGAACGCGACCTCTACGATACGAAATCGAAGATAAAGATGGCGGTACTTAACAATGACCGCGTCATGCGCACGAAGATCGATACGCTCAGACGGCTCGAATACGACCGCGGGACGCTCACTACCAATATCTCACGGTGCATGGTGTACGCGCCGAAAAAAGGTCTTGTCGTCTACAAGACAAAGAACCCCTGGACCAAGGAAAAGATAAAGATCGGCGACACGCTGCGCCGCGATCAGATCTATCTATCCATCCCTGATCTTGAGCGGATGCAGGTGAAGATGGAGATAAACGAGGTCGATATACACCGGGTACGCAACGGTCTGCCGGTACGGATAACGCTCGATGCGTTCCCCGATAATGCGTACACCGGCCGTGTCTCGAGCGTCGGCGCGCTTGCGCACGCGAAAGTGAACAATACCGATATACAGGTCTTTGACGTCGTTGCGAACGTACGTGAAGTGGATGTCGACCGCCTGCGCCCCGGCATGTCGGCACGCGTGGAAATAACGATAGCCGCGTATCCCGATGTGTCGTTCATACCCCTCGACGCGGTGTTCAACAAGCAGGACGACAAGGGCACGGTGTTCCTCCTCGCGCGCGGAGGCCTTGCGAAACAGGAAGTGATACTGGGGCCGAAGAACGACGATTATGTCATCATTCAGTCGAAACTGCCGGAAGGGGCGAAGCTTGTACTCTATGACCCGGTCATCGAAGAGAGCGGTTTCAGGATAAGCCAGTATTCGCTCAAGAACTATGCGCCGGCGAAAAAACGGTCGACCAATGCGGCATCCGCCCTGCCGGTAATGCCGCCGATAGAGGAGAAAGCGGAGAAAAAACGCCCGGCGGCGAACACCGCTCCCGCTGCAGAGGCCGTGGCACCTCCCGATACACGCGCAGCGGCCGCGGAGAGCACCAATGCTGCAGAAACGGCCCCGCAGACGAACCGCAAAAAGGGTTTCTCACTTGAGCAGATAAAACAGTCGAAGCCTGAGGACTATAAGAAAATAGAAGAGTACATGAAGCGTAATAATCTTACCGAGGATGCATTTAAGACCAACCGTACCGCAATGACGAAGATGATGACCGAGCTCGGTCTTGTCAGGAAACGTACTACGAACGCTGCACCGAGCGGTGAACGCCCTGAACGCGGAGAGGCCCCGCAATAATGATACGCATCCTCATTGTAAGCCTCGGCATAGCCTTTGACGGCATACTCACACATAAACTGCGAAGCCTCCTTACCATGCTCGGTATAATATTCGGCGTCACCGCCGTCGTATCCATGCTCGCCATCGGCAGCGGTGCGCAGGAGGAGATACTTAAAAAGATAGCGGTCATGGGTATCAATAATATCTATGTGTACGACGTGCAGAGCGTGCGGCAGAGCGAAGTGGTCAAGGGGCAGTATCTCTCGACCGGTCTCTCGCACATCGATGAGCGCTCGTTCATCGAGCTCATCGGGCCCTATGCGACGATAATACCCGTCAAGGATAAGACCACGCCGGTATATTTCATGACGTACAAGGGTGAAACGAAAGTGGTCGGTACGAGCGAGAAGTACTTCAAGGCGCTTTCGCTCAGGATGAAAGAGGGGCGCTTCATCAATGACCTCGACGCGGGTGCGGACGTGGCCGTCGTCGGCGGCGGGCTTGCGCTGCGCTTACGGCGCGAGGGGGAAGTGCTGGGATCGCAGATAAAGCTCCGCGATTCCTGGTACCGTGTCATCGGCGTGCTTGAGAGCAAGGCGATCGCGGTGAAGAAAGACGACAATATGGACTACGAGGATTTCAATTACAATATTTATGTGCCCGTTGACGCCGATATCCTGGAAAAACCCGACGCACTCTCACCCGACATAAGCCGCATCATCATCAACTGCAATGACAAGGAGCAGGTCGGCAAGGTCGGCATCATCATCGAACGGATATTGCTCAGGCATCACCGCAATCTCAGGGATTTCAAGATAGTCATACCCGAGGAGCTCTTAAAACAGCACCGCGAGACGCAGCGCATATTCGATATCGTGCTCGGATGCATCGCCGGCATTTCACTGCTCGTGGGCGGCATCGGCATCATGAACATCATGCTCGCATCGATACTCGAACGTACGAAGGAGATAGGCCTCTGCCGCGCGGTCGGCGCGAAGAAGCTCGAGATACGCCTGCAATTCCTGCTCGAGGCGGTGCTCCTTACAATATTAGGCGGGCTCCTCGGTATCATACTCGCGTTCATCATCACGGCGGTGATAACGCTTATCTGGCATATGCCTACGCGCGTGACCGTTTCTTCCTGCGTGCTGTCGTTCACGATATCGGCGCTCGTGGGCATCGTGTTCGGGTTCTTCCCCGCGAAGAAGGCGGGGGATATGAACCCCATCGATGCGCTCAGGTATGAGTGAAACGAATCTGACGAATTCTGTCATAGTGCACTGAATTTTTCTTCCAGCGTATATTATCATATGCTTTTTCCTTGACTTTTACGGCCGGCGATAGTATAAACGATGCTCATACCAACGGATGTCCCCATGGAAAGACACTTCTTCATACTCATCGTTCTGCTCACGACCGTACTGCCTGCCGCAGGGATAGAAGAAATTTCACGCAAAGGCAAGAAAAGCTCTATACTCTCGTCATCGCTTTCCGAGGTTACCGGCGGCACAGCGCGGAGTACGGAGCAATTCCGCAGAGAGTACCCGATGCGTGACGGCGCCATGGTGCTTCATGCCCGCGTGAATGGAAAACGCGACCGTGCCGATACAAGCGCCGATATTGTCCGTGCCGGCGGCATCATCACCGGAGAAAGTAAAGATATAATAGAGTTTTCCATTGCACCGGATACGATACGCTTGCTCGAGGGCATGTCCGGGGTTGCACACATTGGGCCTGCAATGCGAGCTATCCCGCTCGTTATTGAGGGAGAGAACGTGGTGCTCACCAAAGCGTCGAATATGCACACCAACGGCTATGACGGCCGCGGAATTAAGGTCGGCATTATCGACCTTGGATTCTACAGCAATACGCAGGCGATAGCAGCGGGAGAATTACCATCGACGGTCATTACGCGCGATTTTACGGGCACAGGGTTTGAAGCATCCGCTGACGGCGTTCATGGAACAGCGGTTGCTGAGGTGGTGCATGAAATGGCACCGGCGGCGCAACTGTATCTTTGTAAAGTTAGATACAGCCTGGAGCTGCAGCAGGCCTATGATTATTGCAAATCGATGGGTGCGCATATAATCAATCACTCCGCGGCATGGGTCGGCGCCAGTACCGGCAGGGGTGACGGACCGATTTGCGCTATTGTGAACGATGCGTACTCGAACAATATTCTCTGGGTAAATGCCGCCGGTAATCATGCACAGATGCATTGGCAGGGCACGTATAGCGACGCGAACGCCGATGAGCTTCACGATTTTTCCGGGACATCATACGTGAATACGCTCGGTCCACTCGCCGGCGGGCAAGTGGTAAACATTGTCCTTACTTGGGACGACGTGTGGGGTGCGAGCACGAACGATTATGACCTATTACTGTTACGGTGGAACGGTTCGGCATGGTCACTTGTTGCTATCAGTGAAGACACGCAGAACGGTGATGACAATCCCGTGGAAGGGATAGTCGGAACGATCGGTACCGCGGGGACCTATGCCGTGGCTGTCGGCAAATACAGCGGGGAAGCAAAAAAGCTGAGGATATTCAACCTCTCTGCAGGAAATCTAACGTACAAGTCGACCGCAGGGAGTGTAACAACGCCTTCAGACGCAAAACACGCCTTCGCTGTCGGCGCGATAAATTACGCCAACTGGCCTTCCGGTCCGCAGGAGTCGTACAGCTCGCTCGGCCCGACCGTCGATGGACGTCTGAAACCGGAGATATGCGGTGTCGATAACAATACGAATTACATGTATGTGCGTTTTACAGGAACATCGTCCGCCTCGCCGTGCGTGGCGGGCGCCGCCGCGGTCATATGGAGCGCGTATCAGAACTGCGCCGCGCGTGATGTGTGGAATGCGCTCATTCACTATGCCCGCGATCTCGGGCCCGCCGGACCGGATAACACGTACGGCTACGGCGCGGTGAATATAGAAGTGGTGAAGCGTTTTGCCGCCATCAACAATGCGTACCGCGGTGTCGGCGATATCATCATCGATCAGGTGCCGCAGGGAACTGTCATACGCATCTATGCTGTCTCAGGGAAGATCGTGACCGCGCTCCGTGTCGCTGACGCGAGCGGGAGCGCGCGCTGGAATGTGCGCAATGCCGGGGGGACTGCGGTCGCGCCGGGTGTGTATTACTGCACGGTACAGGAGCCATCGGGCGTCATGAGAACGACACGGATAATGATAACCCGGAGCAGATATCAATGAGAAGCCGCATCGTTGCTGTACTGTTCTTCTGCGGAAGTATCGCTCATCCCTATGTCGGGGCGAGCGCGCTTGAGTTCATGAACATCGATATGTGCGCGGTGTCATCGTCATTCGGCGGTGCCGGGAGCGCATCATCAGGGACGATAGAAGGGGTGTACAAAAATCCCTCCTCGATCACCGGTCTTCCGACGGCGTTCTCCGTGTATGGATCGTATGCGCTCTATGTCCTCGATTCGCTATACTCCGGGGCTTTCGCGTATCAATTCGAGAATGGTATTGTCCTTGCATTCGGCACCAAGGGTATATTCTATAACGCGATAGAAGCGGGTATTCCCTACACGAGCGGCTTTTCGACGAATCTCGGCGCCTTCGATCTATACGCGGCAGGGGCTATCGCACTTCCGCTCGGTGATATGCTCTCGCTTCCGATAGGGTTTTCCGTCGGCGCAACGCTCGGGTATGCGCTTGAAGTCCTCGATACGACGGCGATACACGCATTCGTCGCATCGGTCGGCGGTGTCGCGTTCTTTGTGGAAAGGAAACTCACCGCAGGCGTAACGATAAAGAACATCGGCATTGGCGGTACGGATGCGGAGACGATACTGCCGCCGCTTGAGATACTCCTCGGTGCGGGATATACCTGGGACGTGATCGATGCACTGTCACTGAAAGGACTTCTCGATATCGACGCTCTTTCATTCGCGCAGGGCGGCATTCCCACCGTGCGTGCAGGTGTCGAAGTGCTCATCATGAAATTCGCCGCCGTGCGGCTGGGATGCGTGTACGCCGACAGCCAATTCGATATCACCGCAGGCGCCGGTGCGAAATTCTCCCTCACCGCCGGCGCGCCGTTCTCCGTGGATTATTCGTTCAGCACGGCGACATGGATAGGCATGCGGCATACGCTGTCGATGTCATATTCATTCGGGGATATCCGCGGACAAAAAACGACACGCTGAAGTATTAAACCACTTCACTCGTCTCGAACGCCCATGCCGCGATGAGCACCAGCACGACCGCACTCACCGTACAAACCATCGCGCAGAGGAATATCGGTATCGCCGATGAACCGATGAGAAGCGCGCGCAGCCCCTCGATGCCGTAGGTGAGCGGATCGGCGAAGGATGCGACCTGTACCCACGAGGGGAGATTCGTTATCGGCGCAAAGGCGCCTGAGAGGAAAAGAACAGGCATGATGAGGAAGTTCATCACAAGGCCGAAACCCTGTTCATCCTTCATGCGCGAGGCGAAGATGAGCCCTATCGATGTGAAGATGAACGATATGAGCATCATGAACCCGACGGCCGCGGGGAGCACCAAGAGAGAGAAACGGAAACCCAGGAACTGCGATGCGATGAGTATCATCACCGCCTGAAATACACCGATGGTGGCGCCGCTCACGATGCGCCCGATGACGATAGCCACGCGCGACACGGGTGCTACCATTATCTCTTTGAGGAACCCGAACTGTCTGTCCCAAAGAACGGAAAGCCCCGAGAACATACCGCTGAAGAGCATGGTCATGCCGAGCATGCCGGGGACAAGAAAACCGAGATACGTGGTGCCTTCCTTAATTCCGGGTATCATCGCGCGGCCGAAACCGGCGCCGATGGACACGAGCAGGAAGAACGGTATGACGATATTGCCGATGATGCGTGAGGGCGAGCGGAAGAATCGCTTCATATCGCGGAGCCAGAGTATGGCGATGGCTTTAGCGGTTCGCATGATCATGACCCCTGCCAATGTTCTTTTTTCCCTTGCCGTTCTCGTCCGCTTCGCGTATCGCCTTGCCGGTGAAATGCATGAACACATCGTCGAGGCTCGGTTTGTGGAGGGAAACCGACGTGACAGAGACGCGCGCTTTCGCCGCGAGCGCGAGAATGGCGGGTATGCGCTTTTCCGCAGTATCCATGGTAAGGCGCACCATGCCGCTGTGCCCGGTCGCCGCATGTATCCAGCGCTGGCGCTTGCATGTGCTTACCAGCTTCTCTATCTTGCCGTGAATGCTGAGCTCAACGATATCGCCGCCAAGAATGTCCTTAAGCGCCTTCGGTGTATCAAGTGCGACTATCTTCCCGTGATCGATGATGAGTATGCGATGCGAAAGAAAATCAGCTTCTTCCATGTAATGCGTTGTCAGCATCATCGTAATGCCGGTATCCGCATTGAGCTTTTTCACATAGTCCCAGATGTGACGCCGCGTCTGCGCATCGAGACCTATCGTCGGTTCGTCGAGAAAAAGCACTTCGGGCCGATGCATGAGCCCGCGCGCTATCTCGAGCCTTCGTTTCATGCCGCCGGAATACGCCTCCACCTTCTTGCCCGCCTGATCGGTGAGCTCAACGAGCGCGAGCACTTCGTCCATGCGCGCTTTGCGTTCCCTGCCTTTCATGCCGTACATCATCGCGTGGAATGAAAGGTTCTCCGCGCCGGTAAGGCGGCTGTCGAGCGCCGGCTCCTGGAACACGACGCCTATCGATCTTCTCACAAGATCGCGCTCCTTGCGTATATCATGACCCATTATCGTCGCATGACCGGACGTCGGCTTAAGGAGCGTGGATAGGACATTGATCGTCGTTGTCTTCCCGGCGCCGTTAGGACCGAGAAAACCGAATATCTCGCCCTCTGCAACATCGAACGATATGGCATCAACAGCGAGGGTTTTCTTGAATTTTCGGGTGAGCGATTCAACGTGTATTGCTGTCATATGTGTTCACGTGACGGTATAATGAGCGATTTATTGCATCATTCGATGATACAATATAAAAAACGGCGTGAAAAGCAATTACATACCGAAAGCGGATGATATGCTTATATTATCAACTCATAAAAATTTGCGATGGCCATTCCCGCCACATGGATGAACGAAGCGAGCAAACGATCCTCTTCATACGTTAGCGGCTCGGGCCGTCGTATGCACAGAACGCCCAGCGTTCCCTTCAGCGTTATCGGCGCGTAGAACCAAGGCGAGGACGAAAGCGTTTTTGTCCCGAAACCCGCTTTCTCCGAATGTTCGAACACCCATTGTGCGATGCTGTTCTCCTGCTCCCCCATGACTGCCAGCGGTGAAGATGAGACGGCCGAAACACGCCCTTCATGCGGTATATACAGCACCGCGGTACCGCTGAAAAGATCGGCGATAAGTCCGGTTATCCTGTTCGAAAGTCCGCTGAAATTCTCCGCAGAAAGAAGGTCCTTGCTGAATTGATAAAGCGATGCGAGCACCTGTTCATTGCGCTTCGCGGTCTCTTTCTGCCGCCGGATGCGGTCCGAGAGAATGCTTGTCGCAATACCGACAGCGGAGAGAACGCCGAACGTAAGAAGATAATGCGGATCGGCGATGGTAAATGTGAAAATGGGCGGCACAAAGAAAAAATTATAGCAGAGCACCGCGATGACCGAAGCGGCAATGCCGGCGATCATACCGCCGAAGAGGCTGCTCACAAGTATCGGCATCAGATAGATGAGTACGATGTCCTGAAGTCCGAGAGCGAATATGCGCTGTGCCGGGAATGCGAGCGCGGTCGCCGCCGCCGTTACACCGAGTGCAAGCGCGATCCGACGCACCGGGAACGAAGAGCGTTCATGCTGTTTCTTGATCTCCGGGGGGCGCCCCGAGCCGCCGGGTATCACCAGGACCTGGATGGGATCACTTTTCCTGACTATCTCGTCGATGATAGAACCCCGCACCATGCGTTCGAGTGCAGACCGCCGGGAGAATCCGATGACGATGAGCGTGATGTTCTTCGCCTTGGCAAAGCGGACGATCTCATCCGCCGGTCTATCGCCGCTCAGCTTCATCACTTCCCCGCCCAATCCCTCTGCAAGCGCAAGATTCCCGTTCAGCTGCACGGAATCCGTTCGCTTCGGGATCATCCCGGGCGTTTCCACATAGACCGCCGTCCAGCGTGCATCGAGTCCCTCGGCGAACTGCTGCGTCGTCCGTATAAGCTGCGCCGATGACGGGCTTGCGCTCACGCAGACAAGGAGCCTCGAACCCGCGGGAATGACACCGGCTATGCCTGTCCGTTCCCTGTACGCAGCGATATCATCGTCGACACGCCGCGCCGTAACGCGGAGCGCGAGTTCCCGCAATGCAAGAAGATTCGATTTCCTGAAGAATTCCATCGCCGCAATCCTTGCCTTCTCCGGGATATATACTTTTCCCTCTTTGATCCGTTCGGTCAATTCCTCCACGGGTATGTCGATCAGCTCGATCTTATCCGCCATGGCGATGATGCGGTCAGGGACCGTTTCCCGTACACGTACGCCGGTTATCTGGAATACGGTATCGTTGAGACTTTCAATATGCTGCACATTCATGCAGGAATATACGTCTATACCTGCATTCAGTATCTCCTCGACATCCTGGTAGCGCTTTTCATGCCGCAAGCCGTGTACATTCGTGTGTGCCAGCTCGTCGACAAGAGCAAAAGCGGGTTTGCGTGCGATCACCGCGTCGATATCCATCTCTTCGAGGTCTATCCCTTCATAGATGATCTTCTTCCGCGGCAGCGCATCGACGGCGAGCATGAGGTATTCAGTTTCTTCACGTCCGTGCGTTTCGATGTACGCGGCAACAACGTCTTTGCCGTTTTCCCTGAGGAGTATCGCTTCGCGGAGCATGCGGTATGTCTTCCCGACGCCCGCTGCAAATCCGAGGAATAGTTTAAGGTGGCCGCGTTCCGTGCTCCGGGCGCCTTCTTCATCGTCGAGAGCGCGAAGCAGCGCATCCGGGTCGGGGCGTTCTGTTCCGTTCGTCATCGTCTGCACCTCAACGATTCGTCACAGGGAGATCGAGCGCGAGATTCAATTTCAGCACATTCACGAACATCTCGCCGAACAGAATATACCGGCGCTCGGCATTGCTGTCAATGATCGAACGGATGTATTCTGTCGTCATGTTCCGGGTTCTCGCGATACGCATGGATTGTTCACATGCCGCATCCATACTTATGTGCGGATCGAGACCGCTCGCGGAGGCGAGGACACGATCCGCGCTTACCGCGCCGTTCGATGAGAGCATCTCCTCTCTCCGTATCGCGGCTATTCGATCCGACACCTGCGCGCGGAACGCATCGTTCAAAGGACCGAAATTATATCCGCCCGAATTACCCGCGTTATAGTCAACCGCCGACGGCCTTCCGTGAAAGTAGTGCGCATTGGTGAATTCTTGTCCGATCAGTGCCGACCCGATGATGACACCGTCCTTTCTTATTATGCTTCCGTTCGCCTGCCCGGGGAATACATGCTGCGAGATGCCGGTGATAGCGAGGGGATAGATGAAGCCGAGAAACGCCGTAGATACGACAGTGAATAGAATGGCGCTGATCAGGATTTTCATAGTGGCTCCTATTTTACGAGATGCATGGCGACGATGAGCATGTCCACAAGCTTGATGCCTATGAACGGGAGCAGTATCCCTCCCGCGCCGTAGATGAAGATATTCTTGCGAAGCAATGCCGATACCGAGCTTGCACGATACTTCACGCCGCGAAGCGCAAGAGGAATGAGCAATGGTATGATGAGTGCGTTGAATATCACCGCCGAAAGCACGGCGCTCTGCGGGCTTGTAAGATGCATGATATTAAGGATGCCGAGCACGGGAAATGCAGCAGCGAAGAGGGCGGGAATAATGGCAAAATATTTCGCCACATCGTTGGCAATGCTGAAGGTGGTGAGCGCGCCGCGCGTGATCAGTATTTCCTTGCCTATCTCCACGATGTCAAGGAGCTTCGTCGGCGATGAGTCGAGGTCCACCATGTTCGCCGCTTCCCGCGCCGCCTGCGTTCCGCCGTTCATCGCCACTGCAACGTCGGCCTGTGCGAGCGCCGGGGCATCGTTGGTTCCGTCGCCGATCATTGCGACAAGATAACCTTGCGCCTGGTACGATCGAATGCGCGCGAGCTTCATCTCCGGTTTCGCCTCGGCGATAAAATCGTCAACACCCGCTTCCGCCGCTATCGATGTTGCGGTAAGCCTGTTGTCGCCGGTTATCATCACCGAGCGTATCCCCATTTCGCGGAGCTTTGCGATACGGTTCGCGATCCCTTCTTTGACGATATCCTTAAGACGAATGATTCCGAGCACCTTCCTCCCTTCCGCGACGACAAGGGGCGTATCGCCGTTACGGGCAATCAGCGCAGTGCGCTCTCTCACCGCATCGGACATCGCTCCCCCATTCCCGCGGACAAAAAGTTCGATAGCATCCATCGATCCTTTCCGTATCTCGCGGGTGCCGATGGTGATGCCGCTCATGCGGCTCTGCGGCGTAAAGGGGACGAATATCGCCGCGTTGGGTGCGCGCATATCGCGTCCGCGTACGCCCAGTTCCTTCTTCGCGAGCGTGAGAACGCTTCGCCCTTCGGGCGTTTCATCGGCGATGGACGCGAGCACCGCCGTTTCGATGAACTCTTTCATGTCGAACGCATCGGCAAGGATGAACTCATTCGCCATGCGGTTGCCGAGGGTGATCGTGCCGGTCTTATCGAGGAGAACGATGTTCACGTCGCCGGCCGCTTCCACCGCGCGTCCGCTCAACGCGATGACGTTCTTCTGAAGGAGCCGGTCCATGCCCGCGATGCCGATGGCGGGAAGGAGCGCGCCGATGGTCGTCGGCATGAGGCAGACGAGAAGCGAGACGAGCACGGTGATCGATATGGTCACGTTCATGTAGTTCCCGAAAAGCGGGAGCGTTACGACAACGACGATGAAAAGCGCCGTAAGTGAAATGAGGAGTATCTCAAGCGCGATCTCATTGGGCGTTTTCGTGCGCCGTGCATTCTCCACCATCGATATCATCCTGTCGAGAAAGGAATCGCCCGGATTCGCGCTTATGCGGATCTTTGCCGACCCAGAAAGCACTTTCGTGCCGCCGGTGACACCGCATCGATCGCCGCCCGATTCGCGTATGACGGGCGCCGATTCCCCGGTGATAGCCGATTCGTCGACCAGGATCGTTCCTTCGATAACGTCGCCGTCGCCGGGTATCATCTCTGTTTCGGCGACGATGACGATATTACCAGAGCGAAGATCTGTCGCCGGCACTTCCTCGACGGCACCGGATGCGATCCCGTCCCGTGCCATTCGTCTCGCCTTGTTAAGGCTCCGCACATTCTTAAGCGAGTTCGCGCGCGCTTTTCCCTGTATCTCCGCGAACGCCTCGCCGAAATTCGCGAAGAGCACCGTGAACCACAGCCATATCGATATCTGAAGATGAAATGAAAAATCGCCGTGTGCCGCGATAATGCGGAATGATTCGAACAGAGTGACGACCGCACCCGCCTCGACGATGATCATGACGGGATTGCGCCAGAGCGAGATGGGGTTCAGGCGTGCGAAAGACTCTTTCAGAGAATCGCGTACGAATCCTGGTTTCCAGATAGTGCTCATGAAATGCTCCTATTGGTATACGAGGAAATGTTCGAGGATAGGCCCGAGGGAGAACACCGGAAAGAAGGTAAGCGCACCCATGATGATGATAACGCCGATGAGCATGCCGATGAAAAGCGGTCCCGTCGTCGGGAATGTCGCCGATGTGGCAGGCACCGTGTTCTTGTTTGCAAGCGATCCTGCGATGGCAAGCATGGGTATTGTCGTAGCATAGCGCCCGATGAGCATGCCGAAACCGAGCGTGAGATTGTAGAACACGGTATTTGCGTTGAGGCCGGCAAAGGCCGAGCCGTTGTTCCCCACGGCCGAACAGCAGGCGTATAAGATCTCGGAAACGCCGTGCGCGGATATATTCGTAAGGCTTGCACGTCCTGTTCCCGTCGCTATTGCTATACCCGCGAGAACAAGTATCGCGATGAACGGCAGTATAAGACTTATCATCGACATGGACATCTCGAAAGGGCCGAGCTTCTTGCCGAGGAATTCGGGCGTTCTGCCGACCATAAGTCCTGCGACGAACATCGTCAGAATGATGTAATGGAACATGCCGATGAGCCCTACGCCGACCCCGCCGAATATCACCTCGCCGATGCCGATGTTGAACAGTGTGACAAGTCCGGTGAGCGGCAGCGCGCTGTCATGCATGAAGTTCACGGAGCCGTTTGAGGTGGCGGTCGTCAGCTGTCCCCAGAGTATCGATGGAACGATCCCGAAGCGCATCTCTTTTCCTTCCATGTTCACACCGGAGACCGCTCCCAGCCGCTGCAGCATAGGGTTTCCCCGTATTTCGGCGATCATGACAACAGAAAGCCCGGCGATCAGCAGCAGGAACATGGCGATGAATATCGCGCGCGCCTGCTTTTTATTGCCGAGGAGGCCTCCGAGCATGAATACGAGTGCTGCGGGAAGGAACAATAGTGAAAAAGTTTCAACAACATTGCTGATGATGGTAGGGTTCTCGAACGGATGCGCCGAGTTCGCGTTGAAAAACCCGCCGCCGTTCGACCCGAGTTGTTTGATCGCTATCTGCGATGCCGCGGGACCGACGGCTATCGTCTGCGTCGCACCCTCAAGCGTATGCGTTGTCACGTGCGATGCCAGTGTCTGCACAACACCCTGCGACACAAGTATCATCGAAGTTATGAGCGCAAGCGGCAAAAGCACGTACAACACAGCACGTGTCGTGTCCACCCAGAAGTTACCGAGCGATACGGCGCTCTTTCGAGTGAACCCCCGGACCGCAGCAAGCAGCGCGGCAATACCGGTAGCCGCGGACAAGAAATTGTGCACGGTGAGTCCCGCCATCTGTGTCAGATAGCTCATCGTCGTCTCGCCGCCGTATGCCTGCCAGTTCGTGTTCGTCACGAACGATATTGCCGTGTTGAGTGCCGTGTCCCATCGCACCGCACCGATCTTTTCCGGGTTGAACGGGAGCCCCCCCCTGCACGAGCTCCAGCAGGAACAGGGATACGATCCCGATGGCATTGAGAACAATTATCGAGAACGCATAGGTTTTCCATGACATTTCTTCGCTCGGATCTATACGGCAGAGGCGATAGACTAACTTCTCGATCGGAACGAGGATCGGTGTAAAAAACGACCGTGTAAGCGCAGACCAAATTGAAGACAAGCAGACCGATTGGCTGGTCAGGCCGTACATCCCACTAGGCGAGTATACCGTCCTGGCGGGGATGCCTGGGGTCGGCAAGTCCACGG
>JBBTBY010000099.1 GCA_038043445.1 Spirochaetota bacterium | reverse complement strand
CCTCTGCGCATTATCCTCCATGCTTTTTATTGCACTCTCTTACATTCTCTGTGCCCTCCGTGGTTTTATTTTCTTACGTGATGGTTCGGGGCAATGCATTGCCTACCAGCGATAATAACGGTACGGATCATCTCCTTGCGGGAAATCGTTCTTCCAGTCCGGATGATACATCGATGCCGGCGGGGGATTGATCGGCTCTTTCGGTGTGAGCGCAAGCTCTTCGGGCTTACCGACAAGGCCGCCGCCCCCGAAATGATCGAATACGCGTACGGCAATGACATGCTTGCCTGCTGTCGCAAGACGCGCCGGGACCGTGTAGAGACGCGGGGCCGACCAGAAATTCTTCACATTGATATCCGTCGATCCGATGGCTTCACCGTCGAAGAATGCGGTATCGAAATCGTCGACTGCACCAAGGGATACGACAAGGTCGCGTCCCGCCCACGTTTCGGGGATCTCTATTGCTTTCCTGAACACTCCTTCTCCGTCCGTGGTCGACCATGCCCCGCCGTAATTCTCCCACTCCTTGGAAACAGCTGCGTCCTGCATGCCGCTTTCGTCAGCTTCCTTTGCGGTGAGCGCACGTGCGCGGTCGCTTATGCCGGGGTCCTTGGGCTTTGCATCATTCGCTCCGGCCGGCGGATAGGGCGTAACGAGCGATGCCTTCCATCCGTCGGCAAGCGATATCCTGTCCGGCGGCTGTATCGGTCTGAGCATACGCGCATCCCCTTCGCATACGGCGCCGAGATTCGCCGCTATCTGTGTGAGCGCGCGCGTGAAGCGCCAGCGGGTGATACGGTTGTAGGTGAGGCGGTCGGCATCGAGCGCGGCTGCAGCGGGCTGGAAGAACACCGCGGTCCCTCCGCGGCGAACTTCCGCGAGAAGGCCGTCGGCACCGATGGCATCGGCACCGGAAGTCACTATCCATGCCTCTCCGTCAGTGCGCCGTCTGAGCTCGCCCGGAAGCAATCCGCGTGTGCTCTGCCATGACGGTATAATGAGCGAGCCGCTGTGTTTGTCTTTTTTTGCGATACGCACGCCAAGCGGAGCCGTGTCGGTGCGCCGGGGGAGTATGACCGCATTGTTCCCGCGGCGAAGGAATGATTCGAGCGCAGCATCATCGACGGAGGCCTCCGCTCCGATGAAGAGAAGCCCCCGTTCCGGAATAGATCCGACGGGAGATGCAGCGATGCCGGATGCGGTGAGAACGGCTGCGGCATCTTTGCCGAGATAGAATGCATCGGCACGTTCCTCGATCTTCGCCGACGAAGCGGAAACGAGAATGTTCCGTGCGATGATCTCGGCCGCAGGGTCCTTGACATGGTCCTCAAGATCAAGCATGCAGATTGTGAGGATGCCTTTGCCGAGCGGTATCTCCGCGAGCGGCGTATACGCCGAGTCGAATTCACAGGCGATGAGCGGCCGCCATCCGGCGCGATGCGGCACTTCTATCGCGGCGCTGCTTACCGCATGCGTGCTGCCCCAGCGCCAGCCGTAATCGGGCGTGCGGTTGAGCATCGTTGATGAAAGAGCCGTATCGGTCGGCGGGATGAGCGTGCTTTCGCCGGCCCAGTCGCGGAGCGCTTCGGCATCGATGCCGAGCAGTGCACGGTGACCGCTCACGATGGGGAATGCACGCCGTGTCATCTGCCTGCTTACACGAAGTCCAAGACGCTTACGCATCCATTCGGGATCCTGCGCCATAAGGAGTGCGCGTCCGCCTGAGCGAACGAACTCTTCGACAGAGGTCATATCGGTATTCCCGGATGCGCATGCATTGCGTCCTATCACAAGCAGTTTTCCTTTTGCACCGTTCCATGATGATGCCGATGCGCCGAGTGTTTTCAGCAGCGAGGATGTATCGCCGTCAGGGTCGAGGACAAAGACGGACGGCAGCGTCGATGTGTCCGGCGTATACACGCGGAATGCGAATGAATCGGTGTGCATGAAATTCCCTATCGTGCAGGTAAGCCGAATTATGCCGTCGGCGCGCGATGCTGTCTTTGCCGGTGCCGTGAACTGCAGCGGGATGAATTTCGTTGTGGATGGTTCCGCTGTGCCGTCGAGCCTGCCGGAGGCGATGACGCCGTTAAGCTCGACGCTCCACGTCCCGGAATATTTCTTCGGCGACCGAGCATCACTGATGATGACGATCTGTTTCGTGACCTTTTCGCCGGGGCGGAAATTATGCGTCTTGTCCGTGAACTTCGGCGATCCGCCTATCCATGCAAGTGTCTCGCTGTTGTTCGAAATGATGGCATATCCCGCTGAGGTTATCGGCATGCCCTCCGGTCTGAAGTAGTTGAAAAGACCGTACGTCGCTTCCGCTCGCCAGTAGCCGCGTGTACCCGGTACGAATGCCGCGAGCTTGATCGTCTTTGGCGAGAACGGGTCCATGTTCGATCCGCCGCCAGCTTCCTTGAGCCAGCCGTGACCGTTGCCCCACGGCAATATGCCGCCGGATATTCCCCAGGTGCGCCATGTGCGATAGGTGTTGCGGCTGAAAAGCGTTTGAAGCTGATTGAATCCTTCATGAATACGAGCTGCTTCGATGCCATGCCATGTCTTCCATAAAAATTCTTTTTCGAACGTTGATGATACGAGGGCGCGATACGCCGGTGTTTCCGCGCGGTATGCATCGATGCCCTGATACATTGCGAGGAATTCCGAGTATAAGGGCTCGCTTGTCGATGCCTGACCATAACCGCGGCGTCCGCGGTGGAATGTCGTGTACAGCGGTGTCCCGAATTCGACCATCATGACCGGCATATCGCCTTCCGCTGCGTAGCGCGAAAGCCATTCCTCGCGTTCCTGCAGCGGTATGATACAGAGATAATTGTTGAGCGAGTATATATCGCCGACAGCACTGCCGGCATGCATGAATACCGGCCGTGTGGGGTCGACGCGCTTTATCATCGCGGATGCGTCCTCACCGTATTCGGAGGCGCGTTTCCATCCCGGCTCGGGGAGCGACCCGCGGCTTTTCGATCCGATGGCTTCCGGGTTCTGGTCCTGTCCATGGCCGAACCGGTTCGCTCCTGTCACCCAGCTGATTATCGACGGATGATTCATGAGGCGTTTGAGGAGCGGCGTCATGCGCGATGCCCAGCCTTCCTTCACGCCCGGCTTTGTCCAATCGCTGACGAATTGCCCCTGACTGAGCGCGGGTGTGATAAGGAGCATGCCGAGGCGGTCGGCCTCCTGGCACCACATCGCATCGAATTCCGTCGAGCCGCGTTCCAAGCGGTCCCACGGCCACATTTCATAGGCATTGAAGCCCGCCCATTTGAGGCCCTCGAGCGCGGCGGCGATGAGCTCACGCGTGCCCGAAATGGGACTTTCCGAATGTACCGGCGCCGGACGAAGCCGTATCTCCTTTTCATTGAGGAGGAATCGCTTGCCGTCGATACGGAATTCGCGGAACCCGAAACGTTCGGTGATAGTATCATCGAGACCAGCGCCCGATGCCGAAAGTTCAAGTGTGTAAAGCACGGGCGTATCGATGTCCCATAATTGCGGATCGCTCCAGTCCCAGGATGCACGGACGGTGCCGTTCTCGGAAATTTCCGACGAGGCGGTGAACCGTTTCACCGTATTGCCTTTCGCATCGCGAATGAGAGCGTTCAGGGCTGCCGTGCCCGTTGCACCGGAGATGTCCGCTTCAATGGAGATTCGTTTTTCCCGGACCGATGTACGTACTGCACAGCTTGTAAGAACGGCGCCTGCCGGGCGGCTCGCAAGGAATACGTCGCTGATAAGGCCGCGTGTGGAAAGCACCGCTTTTTCTTTCAGCTGCTGCCCCTCGCCCATACCCATGAAACGTGTGACCTCAGCCGCGTCGGATGTCGCGACAACTTTGATGCGCAGCTTGTAGGAACGCCCTGCCTCCACGGCGGAGGTGATGTCCACTTCGCCGCCAGGCCATGATACTCGGCCGATCTCGCGGCCGAGAAGATATACTGCGGCATCGGTCGATACGCGTGTCATATCGATGACGATCTTTCGTCCTGCCCATGCTGCCGGGATAGTGATGTCACGGCCGTACCATGCTGCGGGGGCGTCGGCATTGAATCCGTCCCATGCGGGGCCGTTGCCTATGGTAAGGCACGGCATAGGGTAGCCGCGCCAGCTTCCCGGTACGCGTATCCATCCGCGGCCGGAGCTCTGCGGCGCAGCGGCTGCCGGACCTCTCGCGGGCTGGAACTGCCAGAGCCCATTGAGGCATATCACGGAGCGCTTCGCATTCACATCTTCGACAGGCTCTTTTCCCCACGTGAGCGTCATGCCTGCGGGGATATCGGCATCGATGCCCTCGCCGCGGTTCGCGAGTAGTTCAACTGTGAGGTCATCGAGCATCCAGTCGCCGACGGAGGCGAAGAGCGCCGGTGATATCTTCACATAGGTCGCGCCGGCGGGGATGGTCACGTTCTGCGAAACGCTGACCCAGCCGTCGGTCGGCTGCGGCCATTCCCCGGCGATAGTATGCGTTACCTTGTTCTCCGGACCGAAGATGGTAAGAGCGATACGCGCATTGTTCCAGCTCTCCTTGCCGGGGGTGATGGCGTTCACGCGTACGCGGTATTTGAAGCGCAACGTTCCCCATGCAGGGTCGAGATTGAGCTGTTGTGTGGCGCTCGCATTGCCCGGTGCTGTCGTTTTCAGATGCAATACACGCGTCCCGCCGTCCGTCACGATCTTCGCATTGTCCGTCAGTGTCCAGCCGGCATCGGTCTCAAAATCACCGTTCAGTATCGGTATCGGTTCTGCTGCGGTCAGAGCGGCAGCGCATAGTACGGCTGCTGCACAGTGCATGATGTTCCAAGTGCGGATAGTGATGTTTTTTTTCATGACGGTGATATCTCCTGTCGGACTATTGTTCAATGGGGCGTATCGTGAATGAACGTGCGGTCGCCGTCCTGGAACGGCTCTGCCGTACGGGCATCACCAAGTGCAGAAAGCGCTGCAGAAAGGCACAGCATGATGGATGCGTATTTAAAAGCTAACATTCTAACGCTTGAGTATAGTAGCCCACGCCCGCTTTGTCAAGGAAATTATATGACCCAAATCCTCACATAAGGATAAAGAGAAACCACGGAGATCACGGAGAAAAGGCCGAGAAAGAACGGAAGGGCAGCTGAACATTTTCACCCGAAAGATGATACCTGCTGCGCATTGTCCTCCATACGCTTCATTGCATTCTCATACATTCTCTGTGCCCTCCGTGGTTTTATTTTCTTACGTGATGATTCGGGTATGAGCTTATATTCTTTGGAAACACATGGATAATACGGTGAATTCTGATATACTTACCGCATGGCCCCTGACCTGCCCATATTCGCCGAAGAAAAACGGATAATCGATGCGCTTTCCGCCGGCCGTTCGCTTATCATAAGCGCACCTACCGGGAGCGGGAAATCCACCGGCGTTCCCGTCATGCTCCTTACGGCGAACGTAACGCAGAAGCGCATCATCGTCATAGAACCGCGCGTCATCGCGGCACGCCATCTTGCATCGCGGGTATCCTGGATGCTCAATGCACGCCCGGGTGAGATATGCGGACATCATACGCGTTACGAACGCGCATTCTCGGATACGGCGCGCATCGTTTTTATGACAGAAGGAATATTCTTACGCATGCTCGGGAGCGATCCGACGCTTGCCGATGTCGGCATCGTCATTATTGACGAATTCCACGAACGCGGCATACTCTCCGATATCGCGCTCGGTCACTGCAAAGATCTCATTGACAGCGGACGCGGTCCGGCGCTCATCGTCATGTCGGCGACGCTTGACAGTAATGCGGTGGCTTCCTATCTCCGTGCGCCGGTCATCGAGGGCGGCGGGCGTATGTTTCCGGTGGAGCTTCGCTATGCTCCGACAGTGTCCACGGCGCCGGTATGGGCTGAAGCGGTGCGTGCGTTCAAGTCCGTTGCGGATGAGCCGGGCGATGTACTCATTTTTCTCCCTGGCCGATACGAGATAGCGCGTACCATCGATGCATTCCGACGTGCGGTGCCCTCGGTGATGCCGCTCCCGCTCCACGGCGATATGGATACGAAGAGTTCCGACCGTGTGTTCGCGCCGACCCCCGTGCGAAAGATCATCTGCGCGACCAATGTCGCCGAGACCGCGCTTACCATCCCGACCGTACGCATCGTCATCGACAGCGGGACGGTGCGCCGCATGCGCTATGATCATGACCGCAGCATGAATGTGCTTGAGACGGCATCGGCAAGCATGAGTTCGGCCGAACAGCGCCGGGGCAGGGCAGGGCGTGTTGCCCCCGGTATCTGCATACGCCTCTGGCATGAGCGTGAGAACACGGTGCGTGCGCGCGACGATCTGCCGGACATCATGCGTGTCGATCTTTCCGATGCCATGCTTACGCTCGCATCGCTCGGATACGGTGATTTCCCCTGGATCACGCCGCCTGATGAAGCGCGTGTCAAGGAGGCGATGGATGTACTTGTCATGCTCGGCGCTCTTGAGCGGAAGAACGAAGCGGTGTCATTGACCGCTATCGGAGAGCGGATGGCTGACCTTCCCCTTCCGCCGCGCATCGCGCGCATCGCTGTTGCAGCGGACGGATGCTCAGCCATGGAGACGATAATGCTTTGGGCCGCCATCGCTTCGGACGATCCGGTCACGGGGAATGATTTTGATCCTCTTGAGCATGCGGGGACGGATGATCTCTCGCTCATCGCCGATATACTTTCCGCCGCCGCGCATGACGATTTTCGTTCGCTCCCGCGCGGCATTTCGCGTACGGGGGCTGAACGTGTCTGGCGTACGTTCCGCCAGCTCTGCCGCACGGTATCACCGGGAACGAAGAGGATATCGCCCGAACAAGCGCTTATTACCGGCTTTCCGGACCGCATCGGTGCCCGTGTCCCGGGGAGTGCGGTCGCATTCGATTTCGGGTCCGTGCGTGCGAATATATCGCCGAAAAGCATCGTGCGCGATGCCGATCTCGTTATCGCATTGGGGATAACCGCCGTTCGGGATGTGTCAACGAAACATACCGCATATCCTGTCGTTCCCATCACGAGCGAACTGCTTCCCGCGCATGAGCTCGCCGAGAACCGTACTGTTTCGTTCAATGAAAAGGACGGCCGGGTTACTGCGATCTGCGAGACGCGGTATCGTTCCATCGTTATCGAGCGAAAGGGAATATCACCGGATGCTTCCGCTGCCGCAGTGATGCTTGCCGAGGCGCTGCTTGACGGGAAGTTTTCGGTGCCGTCATGGGATGAAAGCGTCGACCGGTTTCTCACACGCGTGCGCTGTACCGCGGCGTGGTTCCCTGAACGAACGCTCATTACCTTCACCCGAGACGAGCTCGCGGTCATTCTCGCCGAAACGTTCGATGGATGTACGAGCGTCAAGGATATTGCCGGGCGCGATATCATTTCGCCGATACGAAATGCGCTTTCCCATGAGGAGCGGTCATTCGTAGAGAAGATGGCGCCGGAGTCGATAACGCTCGCCAACGGGCGTATGATGAAGATATCCTACCAGGAAGGGAAACCGCCGCGTGCGCGCATGAAGCTCCAGCATCTCTATGATGTTCCGCGTACACCGACAGCAGCCGGCGGGAAAGTGCGCATACTCCTTGAGATACTGGCGCCGAATCAGCGGCCGGTGCAGATAACCGACGACCTTGCCGGGTTCTGGGAGAATTCGTATAAACAGATACGCAAGGAACTCGCCGGGCGTTACCCGAAACATGAATGGCGGTGATGCGGGGTGTTACCGCCTGTTCAGGAGAATTTGCCGGCGAAAAGCTCCACCGTGTGATGTATCGTTACGGCGTCCTTTTTTGCATAGCGGTCAAAGAGATCGGTGAAGAATCGGATCGCTTCGTCGTGCCCCTCTTCCCCCGCCTTCGGGGCGTAGGTAGCGGACATGAATCGACCGATGAGGCCGTCACGATCGAGCTTTTGCTCATTATGGAACGTATGCATCCGGTAATTCTCATTCCCGTAGAACGCCTCGATATCCGACGCCGTCACCGTTTTATGCGTTTCCTCGCGGTAGAGCGGCAGCCCGCGGACATAGAACTCATATTCCCGATGGAAATCGTCCCGGTCGATCTCCCTGTCGTTCCAGAGCATTACCATATAGTGATCAGGCTTGAGTATGCGCATGAATTCGTGCCGAGCCGCCGATGCATCGAACCACTGGAAGGACTGTGCCGCGGTGATCAGGTCAACGGATGATGCGGCGAGTCCGGTGGCCTCAGCGCTCGCATTCGTAACGATGACCGATGGATCGGAGGATACTTCCTTCTCAATGACCGAACGCATGGCGTCGAACGGCTCTATCGCGTACACCGTCCGGGCAAGCGGGGCGAGCATGGCGGTGAATCGGCCGACGCCGGCGCCGATATCGGCTACCACCGCTCCCTTCGTCAAACCATAGCTTTTTTGAAGGAGATCGATGACCTCCGCAGGGTATCCGATACGGTATTTTCGGAATTGTTCGACCCGGCCGGAGAAGAATTCCTTGGGATTTCTATCCATTTCGCCAATATTGTATACCCTTTGATGGGAAGTTCAAGTGTCAGGAGCCCTCCGCAGCTGACGAAATTTTTGCTTGACTTTTTGAGGTGAGCGTCCGATAATGATGTTGTACTACGTACCTTTCGGAGGATGGTTTTATGAAACCTCAACGCCTGCTTACGATCCTTATGCTTGCTGCAGTATGCGTCTTTGTTGCCGTATCCTGCAAACCGCGGCATGCCGAGGAAGACGATTTCATCAAAGACTTCAACATCATGACCGACAAGAGCAAGGACACCAACGCTCACGGCAAAGCGGTGCAGGCCGATAAGGCTGAATCCGTGACCGCGACGGTGTGGGATTCCCCCATGTCCGCTCAGGCGAGAGAGGCGCTGCGCGTATTGTGGCGCGGGAAGCCCGTTGAGATGAAAAGCTACTTCGAAGCCCTCAATGTCGATGCGGCCGACGGGGATAAAGGTGAGCTCTGCCACTTGAAGGGGGTCGCGTACTTTCTGCTCGCAAAAAAAGACCGCTCGCTCAAGACGACGGCGGTAGAATGCTTCGAAAAGGCGAATCAGACCACCGGCAAGCAGAAATTCAAGGTCTTATCGATGCTCTGGCTCGGCATGACGTATTACAGCTATTACAGCGATGCGGAGAGCCTCAAGAAGGGCATGGGCTGGCTTGACCGCGTTACCGAAGAGTATCCCCGCACCCGTTTCGCCAATGATGCCGTCCTTTATAAGGCGCTTACGAAACGGCAGCTCGGACAGTCCGAGGAATACAAGGAACTCCTCCTCGGCCTCGAGCGCGGCGGTTACCCTGATATCTATGTCTATTGGATCCCGATGAACCAGTATGTCCGTGCGAAGGATGCGGTCAATTATCTCCTCCGCGGCGTACCGTTCAATTACTACGGCGGCGGCGGCGGATATGTCGCGGCGAGCGGTTCGATAACCGAAGCAAAGGGTACGTATGCGGTGAAGGCGAACGGCGCGGATGTCAAGACGAATATCGGCGCGAAGATCGCTGCCGGATACGAAGTGATAACCGATGCTGACGGTGAGGTGACGGTCGATCTTAAGACCATCGGTGTGGTGAAGATCGCGCCGCTCTCATCGGTGCAGTTCAAGAAGCTGAGTCCCGCAAGCGGTACCGCCGGTATTGTTGTGACGAAAGGCAAGGCCATGTTCGCGGTGCCCAAGCTCGGGAAAAAGAGCACGTATGCCATCGACACCGGCAGTGCGAACCTTAAGGTCACCGGTACGGCGTTCTCGGTAGCGAGCGACGGAACGACATCGAAGGTCGCGGTGCTCCGCGGCGTCATCGATATCACGAATGCCGGCGGGTATACGAACGTTACGGAACTGCAGGAAGCCGATATCTCTTCATCGAATTCGATGGCGAGCGTCGCTGTCATGCAGAAATCCACGATAGAGGACGTCCGCGGTATCGTCGATATCAAGGGCGTTGAAAAATACGAGAGCAAGGAAGCGCTCACCGATAAAGTTGACCGTGTTACCATGCGTGTCGCGAAAGAAGAAGCAGAGGCGGCGCGAAAGCAGGCTGAATCTGCGAAAGCACAGGCTGAGGCACGGGCGAAGACGGCTGAAGCCGATAAAGTGAAGGCGCAGGCTGATGCGAAGGCGGCGAACGATGCCAAGGCGAAGGCGGAAAAAGCCGCTGCCGACGCGAATAGCGCCAAGGCTGCTTCGGATAAGGCTGCTGCCGACGCGAAAGCTGCGAAGGAAAAAGCGGAGAAGGATAAAGCTGCTGCCGATAAGGCCGCTGCTGATGCCAAGGCCGCCGCTGATAAAGCGAAAACAACTACAACTACAACGACTACGTCGACGAATAAAGCTGCGACGACAACTACTACGACGACTTCGACGAACAAGAAGAAGGCCGCCGACGACTGGTAGAGATTCGAGAGTACAACAAAAAGGCCGGCGTTATGCCGGCCTTTTTTTATCGACAGATCGTTGGCTCAGCTGAGGTCGGGGAAGCGTTTCGTCACCGCGGTGATGATGAGCGTCTTGTACTGGTTCTCGATATTGATGAGCTTCTGGAATTCCTTGAACACCTTGCCGACGCTCTCTTTCTGCTCGCTCTCGATGAACGAGATGAGATTGCCGCGGTCGAACACGAGTTCGTACACGGTCTTCAACATCTTGCGCGCCTGCGCCGCGTTCTCTTTCTTCTCGAGCATGCGATTGAGCTGCGGTATGAGATTGAGGAGCCCGATAAGAAGAAGCTCGCGGTTGTACTTGAACGGTGCATCGAGCGCTGCGGCGAGTTCATCGGCGAGTTCACCGATGAGTATTTTCTCCGCGAAGTAAAGGAACGGTTCGACGTACTCATTGCACTTGAGTATCACCGTGTTTATGGCCTCGGTGAGGATATCGACCTTCCCCATCTGGATGAAGCGCCGTATGATGATGTGATGGTTCTTTACCTGCGGCGTATAGAGGAACGATGTCAGGATATCCGTCCAGCGGCGCGGATAATTCTTCACGATGGCGCCGACCAGGCGTTCCCGGAAGAGCGCCGTCGGAAGATGCTCGTACACATCGGTGAATTCCTTTATGCCCTTGATCACATCATCGATCGAGCGGTCGAAGGAAAGTGCGAGCTTATACTCTTCGATGACATAGTGGATGAGGAATATGCTCTTCACGGTGCGATAGCTTACGGGTTCCGCCTTCGCTGCGACGATGAAATAGTTCGCCATTTCCTTTGATTCATCGCAGTTGATGTCCTTGGCGTAGTTGACGTAATTGAGGTACACATCGAATTTGGCGTCGAAATCCGACGTGCGGTCGAACGTGTCGAGGGTCTCCTCATCGTACGTCATGCCGCCCTTCTTGAAAATGAAGGTGTTCTTGACGAATTTAAGCTCATTGTTCGCGCGTATCGCTTTTTTCGCGTCGTCAAGCCATTTGTTGTACTGATTGTCCGGGATGACATCCGGCACCAGTGCGTGCTTCAAGTCCTTGGATGCGACACGCTCGCCGATGGTGTAACGGAGCACTAGTTCGATGAGCTTATCAGGCGTGTTCTTCGCCATTTCCTTGAGCTCGGCAAGGCGGTAGGCTTTGTAGACGCGTATATCACCGTCGTCGAGGACGGACACGGATTTGAGCACCATCTCAAAGCTCATGCGGTGAGCAGGGCTCGATACGAAGTCGACGATTATCTCCTCGGGGGCGAGGGCTTTTACGCGGCCGACGCCGAAATTCCGGTGGAACACGTATTTGCCCACGTCGTACTGTATGCGCTTCTCGAACGCATCGATGCATTCTTTGGGTTCTTTCGCGGTATTGAGCAGCTGTGACATCTTTGCGAATTCGTCGAACATGGAGTGGTTCGGATATATGGTCTTATACACGTCTTCAAGCCGGTGGCGGAAGAACTTCGCTTTCTTCGGGTTGAGTTTCGCTATTTTCTGCTCATAGGCGAGTATGCGTTTCAATACGGAAAGCGAGAGGGGTATGTCCTTTACCTGCTCGAAGAAATGGAAGAACATCGGTTTCCAGAGGTCGATCATCGCGTCCGGGATGAGGAGTTCGGCGAGGCTCGCTTCTATCTTCGAGAAGAAGACGATGCTGTCGGGCTTAAGCTCCATGATCTTTTTCGCGTTCGTTTCGACCACTTTATCGCGGCGCTTGGCGATGTTGCGCTCGAGCGCTATCTGATAGTACTCGACGGCCTTCTCGAAATTCTCCTCTTTTTCCTTGATATGCGCGATGCGTTCGGGGAGCTCATAGTTGTCCACATCGAATTTGATGAGGCGTTCCCATATGTCCACCGCAAGGTCGTCGCGGTTGGCTACCTGATAATAGGAAGCGAGATAGCGGAGCGCATAATCCGTCTCCTTGTACTCGAGCACCTTCTGCGCGAGGAATTCGACGATGGCCCATTTCTTGATGTTCTTGAAAATGGATAAGAGCCGTTCCAGATGCGTATCATCATAATCGCCGCGCTCAAAATTGCAGAGCCCGGAGACGTAAAGCGCCGAGATGTGCTGCGAATTGCGCGTCAGATGCGCCTGCGCCGCTTCGTACGCCTCTTCAATGGCGTTCGCGTCGCGTACCCGCATGAATACCGGGTCTATTTCAGTGAGGTTCTTCACCGTATAATTGATAAGCGGTTTACGGGTGAACGTCTCTTCGACGAACACGTCATCCAGTTTTTTTACATCATCATTCATGCCGTTCTCCTTAGGCGTTACTGCCGCCGCATGCGCTCTGCGAAACGGCCCGCGATCGTGTCGTTCACCGACCGCATTTTCTTCATAATAAGTTCTATCTCACCGGTTATGCGCGCGTCCCCTGCCGTGGATTCATCGATCATCCGCTCTCCGATAAGCCATGCATAAGCGAGCAGGAGCCTCGGTTCGGTGCGGCTCTTGCGTACGCCCGCGCGGAGGTCCGCTTCGAGCTTCGCTATCGTCTTTCGCAGGTTTACCGTTTCCTCCGGGGCCAATTTCCGCCGTACGGAAAGGATGCCGCTTATCTCGCCGTACATCCCGAGCCAGAGCCGTACTTCCTCCTCCTCGGCAAATCCTTCGGACCGTGCCATGACCGCAAGCGAAGCGATGAGCGGATGTGCTATACGGCCGTACGGTATCATGAGGGGGTCGTAAAAGAGCGCCTCACGCAGGTACAGTGAAGAGCGCTCCTCCTCGTGAAGGATGCGATACGCCTCTGAAAGGTACCCGAGCGCCCATGCATTGTAGCGGTCCGTTTTCAGGATACGCTCAAAGATCTCCACGGCTTTTGCATGCTCGCTCTGCTCCATGAGCGCCCTGCCGATATCGCTGAGCACGCTGCTTTCGCCGGCAAGAAGCGCTTCTTCAAGGACCGTCCGTGCTTTCGTGAACACAAAGTGTTTTACCGGGGGGTATACGGAGATATCCGTACCGCCCTTGCGCTCACAGAACAGCGTGAACTCGTCGAAATAATCGATGAGCTGCCGTCCGAGCGGCACACCGGAAAGCGAGGATATCTTCCCCTCGCGGTTCTTCCAGAAACCGATCGCGCGCATATTCTCAAAGAGCAATGGGTGATCGAAGTCATGCTCCATCACCGTTTCAAGCAGTTGGGACGCCTCTGAAAATCGGCCTTCCCGCAATACAGAATCGACGGAAATAAATAGTTCCGCGATAGTATCCTTTTTTTCAAATTCCAGTTCCGGCTCCGGCATCTCGATACTCTTACATCTCGCTTTTTCGGGGCCTGTATACTCTTGGGATCGTTCTTTAATATGACTTAACAACGGCAGACCTGCCTGCCGTCGTCCAATTCGATAGGATGACACGCCTGCCGTTAGAATAACCACATTGTACACGAATGGATGCCTTTGTCAAGCGTTGATGCCGGATCGACATCTGATTTGACTTTGTCAATAAATCAATTATATTATAGATGAGTATACTCAACAATAATGAGTGACAAATGATACAAGTGATCTCACGAACCGCACAGATAGCGAATTTCCTCAGCGAACACCGCGGCGCAAGCATGCAGGAGATAGCCAAGGCCGCGAAGCTGAAATTCACGACGGTATGCAATATCGTGCGCACACTTATCGATATAGGATGGGTAGTGAAAGAGGACGGGCATTACAGCATCGGGCAGGGACTCCTCTCGCTTGCGGCAGGTGACATGCGGAAGAACATGCTTGCCCACATTGCCGATGAAAATGCACGCATATTATCGAAAGAGATAAATGAAGGCGTCGTCATATCGACACTGTACGGCGGTGAGAAGTTCAATCTGGTGAAGATATCGCCGGACCGCGAGATAGCCATCAATGATAAGTTCCATGCGCATGTATCGCCGTATGCCATCGCGGACGGGCGGCTTCTCTTTGCGTATGCGGACGATGCGACGCGCGCTGTCGTTGTCGAAAAGTACGGCATGCCCGGGGAGATTTGGAACGGCATTCGGTCAGCGGCGGTATTGACGGCGGCTGCAGCGGAAATAAAGAACGCGGGTGTTTCGATACGTATGAGCGCGGATTCGGAGATATGCGGTATCGCCGTTCCCATTCCCTCTCCCAATGGTCCGCTCTGGGGGGCGCTCGGGGTATTCCTGCCGTTACATCGATGCACCGGCGAGAATAAGGATAAGATCATCAACGCTATGAAAAGAACAGCGCAACGGATGTCGGATCTATTGAAAAATCAACAAGGAGCAGCACAATGAACATCACGAAAAAGATCAAGGAGACAGCAAAGTCGTACGGGGCGGATATCGTCGGCATCGCATCGATGGACCGTTTCGAGGGGGCGCCGCCGCAGATGGATCCGCGCTATATCATGCCGGAGGCGAAGTCGTGCATTGCCATGGGCTTTCGTGTTTTTCGCGGATCGCTTCGCGGTATCGAGGAGGGCACGTTCTTCAGCAATTATTCGGCGATGGGCTACGGCGGCATCACCTATCTCTATATGCCGATGACGGTCATCAATGTCTGCAAGGTCATTGAGGATATGGGATATGAAGCGCTGCCGATGGGGCATCAAAGTGACTGGCGCGCTATTGATAACGAAGGTGAGCTTAAGAAGAAATTCAGCAGACCGGTCGCTCCGGGCAAACCCGCGCCTGATATCATGGTGCATTTGCGCCTTGCGGCATTCGCTGCCGGGCTCGGCGAGATCGGCTTCAGCAAAATGCTTCTGACGCCGGAATTCGGGCCGGCGCTCCGTGTCGGTCTCATCTTCACCGAACTGGAACTTGAGCCCGATCCGATATACAATGGACCGAAGCTCTGCAACAAGTGCATGGCCTGCGTGAAGCAGTGTCCGGGCAGTTGTTTCAGCACGACAAAGACGGTCAAGGTCACGGTCGCCGGTCATGAACTGGAGTGGAGCGACCTCGATATGAAAGGCTGCGATTATTCATTCCGCGGCGGCGCGAAAAGCGAGCCGGGCAGGAAAGGCTTCTATTATGACGGCCAGGAAGACACGAAACCCGGCTGGCATTCGCCGTTCTTCAAGAAGCCGCGGAATCTCTATAACACCGGGCAGGCGATATGCGGTTCACGCGGCTGTACCCGCGCCTGCATTGACAGCATGGAAAAACGCGGCGTGCTTACGCACAAATTCCATAAGAAGTTCAAGCGTACGCAGCCGTGGTCGGTGGATTGGTCGGATTACGAAGCGCTGACCGGACAGACCGCCGGAGCAGGTGAGAAGAAAGAGACTGATTAACTGTGTAATACAAAAATATTTAATTGAGGAGAAAGCACATATCTGTTTGACTGAATAAAAATATTTCGGACAAGCTCAAGAGTAAAAAAAGGATAATGTTATGCTTTTGGGAGCTAAAGTATTAGGACGGCTGCTGCTGCGAATTGGCTGCCTCTGTACGACTATCGGCATGTTTGTTGCGATTAACGCGATCAATGCGGAGACCGATTCAATCGAGAGTAAACAGTCGCTTCGACTTCGCAATATCACTGCACCGTATGTGCCGGCTAAATTCGACGAGCCACGAGTAAAAATTCCGGGACGTGATCGTCCGATCCTTGAAGGCAAAGAAAAGGATCGATGCATATGGAAAAGTGTAGCGCCAGGATTCATGAATGTTGTACTCCATGCCATAGTGAGAGGAGAGACGATAAGTATGCTTATCGACATCGGTGGAATAATCCAATCGACAAATGGTGGGCAGTCATGGAGATATCTGACGTTCTGTAATGAAGGAGGCATGACTGCGGCAACCGAGTATGAGGATTTTGATATACATCCAAGAAACGAAGCGGTGATTATGCTTGTCGGACGCCAGGTCCTGCGAACGGAAAATGGGGGGCGATCGTGGGTGCAGATACATGATGGATTACCTTCGACTGAGTTCATGACGCGGTCGGCAACGTATGCAAAGGTCAAGTTCACCAGCGACGGCAGCCGGATATTCATCGGAACAAAAGCGGAGAAAAACGCAAATGGGAAAGCGATCTTTGTCAGTGATGATAACAGCAAGTCGTTCCGTCGTATCGCAGTCGATTCTCCCTATGCGGCGATTAAGGAGATCTATCCTCACCCGTATGAGCCGGATTGTCTTTTCCTTTCGTTTGCCGACGGAGAATTATTCATCACGAAAAACGCGAAGGAACCTGTTCCTGTATTCAGAAAAGTACCCCTTCGGGAAAACTATTGGGTAAGGGATATGTGCATCGATCCTGAAAACCCCGCGACGATGCTACTTGTTGTGAACCCGATAAAAAAAGATGCTGCAACACGTGCGCGCATACTCCGCTGCAGCGATATCCATGCAGAAAAAATTGAGATGACTGATGTGCCCATAAATGACGATCAGGGCAGCCCCGCCGCAGACGGAACATTGTTTACCTGCGCTCGATATAATCCCGGCAAACCGGGTCAGATTGTTGTCGGGGGGAAGGTTGTTGCCGGGAGTAATGGCAATGAAAGCCAGCTGTTGATCTCTGAAGATAATCTCAAATCGTTTAGAGCATTTTCTTTCCCTCAGGAGTTTTACTGCGATGATAACTTGTCTGATTTTTATGCTGGAATATACTTGGTGTTTTTCGGAATATCGCGTCATGCCGTGGTCGTGTCGAGAGTGGGGACGTGGGAAAGTGATGACAATTTCAGATCACTGAAAAACTTAACGATGACCTATAGTAATGGCTATTATGGGAACCGCGGTGTCGGCATGCCGGCAAATATCAATAGGATCTCTGCCGCAAGGGAGAATGTTTTCTTCTCCGCCCAGGATCACGGGGCATGGATGTCTGGCGGTGTCGAATGTAGCAACTGGCAGCATTTGACAGGGCGGCTGAATTGGCACAAATTCCCTACGCAAACCGCCGAATGGGGCGGTCAATATACGTGGACAAGTTACCTCGAGAATATATTTGCATCCGAAGATGAAAAATATATCTATGTAACATGCAATGCCAGGGTCAAGAAGACATTTAAACATGGTTTTTATGCAGAGAAGAAATTATTACTCACGGAGGATACGGGGGCAAGTTGGCAGGATGTTACAAGCCGATTAGGAAAGGGTGACGTGTATCCTGAAGGTTCGCGGATAGTGAAATTAATTTACGATCCGACAGTATCGTATCGGCAATGGCTGTTATTTTCCGATGCGTTGTTCTTTACGGGAGACGGCGGGAAAAGTTTTATTCAATTATCTTCACCGCATTTTGTTCCCGTACAGGGGACGAATAAGATATATTTTTCAGACATGGCGTATGATCATGCACGAAATGTACTATACCTAAGCTGTGTTCCGGATCGCTTGAATCAAAAAACTATATTGGGGCGCAATAAATCTCCGGCAGCATTTTTTCGAAGCGCAGATATGGGGAAGACGTGGGAGATATACGACATCGGGCAGAACGCAGTCAGGAGTGTCGGTGTGACAACTGATGGCGCTTTGATCGTTGGGACGATGAGGTCGGGCGAACAGCCGGGGCGGCTTATTCGCATTCCGTACAGGAAGAACTATGATCATTCCATGATAAAACTCACCGTAGGCGACACGCCGGAGGAAGTATCTGCAAATCAGATCAGCGTGTGGCCGATCGTCTGTGACGGCAACGATGTGCTGGCATATTCGAGTATGGAATGGCTTGTTTCTGACCGGTTTTATCCCCAGGGGCCATTGCTGTCCCGTGACGGCGGGGAAACGTTCCAATGGATACTGCATGACCTGCCGCAAAACTTCATCTGGTCGGCGGATATGAAAAATGGAAGAATATATCTTGGGACAACGGCGGGGCTCATGTATTGGAAATATAAATAGGCCAGGATACAATCCACACTGTTCATGACCGAGGAGGACCTCATGCGTTTCGCAGTTGGCTATCAACTTCCCAATGATGATGGTTCGTTCGTCGACATTGTCCGCGATTACCGCGAGCATATCGCCGAGGTGTTCTTCCCGTGGCTCAATTTTGCCACAGGACGCGCATCGATCGCGGAACGCAACGGCGAGGTGGACTGGCATGCGCAGAAAGATATTGAAGAAGATATTGTCGCGCTGAAAGGGCTCGGCATCAAGCTTGATCTGCTCATCAATGGAAATTGCTTCGGGCGGCAGTCGATGTCCGTGCATCTTGAGAATCAAGTGCGTTCAACGCTTGAATATCTGAACGAGCTTACGGGCGGCATCGAGATAGTGACGACGGCATCGCCCGCGGTGGCGCATATACTGAAAAAGCATTTTTCCGCTGTCGAGGTGCGTGCATCGGTGAATATGCGCATCGGCACGGTGAAGGGTATGCAGTATATGGCAAAGCTTTTCGATTCGTTCCATGTACAGCGCGAGTATAATCGTGACCTCGCTCGTATAGAGGAGCTCAAGGCGTGGGCGGATGCGAACGGCAAGAAGCTCATCATGCTCGCCAACAGCGGCTGCATGAATTTCTGTTCGGGACAGACATTCCATGACAATTGCGTGGCGCATGAGTCGGAGATAGCCGATACGGTGAACATGAAGGATTTCCGCATGCATGCGTGCTGGAACTATCTTGCCGCCGATGAAGCGAACCGCGTTTCGGTGCTTCAGAATTCGTGGGTGCGTCCCGAGGATATCGATCATTACGAGCGATATTTTGATGTGGTGAAACTTGCTACCCGAATGCATCAGCATCCGCGGCTCGTGATACAGGCGTATGCGGACAGGAAGTATCACGGGAATCTTCTCGATCTCTGCGAGCCGGGGTTCTCGCCGGCGTTTGCGCCGTATGTTATTGACAATGACAAATTCCCGAAGGAATGGTTCGCGAGGACTACATCGTGCGATAAGGAATGTCATCGATGCGATTATTGCGGGAATGTACTGGAGGCTGTGTTGATAAAGGCCGGGTAAACAAACGAGTTTGCTTGCTTGACGTTGGCGCCGAAGCGTATATACTTCTCACATAGCGGGGCTGCAGCGCCGTCCGCGACAGGATTTGAGGACATACAAGCAGGGGTGAGCTGTGCCGGAAGAACTGTCGTTCGTCGTCAAGACCATGATGCTCCACGTGAGCGCCGCCGGCACCATCGACTATGCCAACGCTGCGTTCGTACAATATATCGGACTCCCCAAAGAACAGGTGATCGGTGCCGCATTCGATGCGATAACCCGCCTGCCCGGTTGTGAAATATTCAAGGGCGTCGCGCTCCCCGGCGCGAAAGAGAAAAAGCAGTACAACGGAACGAGCGCTGACGGCCGTGTATTCGAAATGAAGGCGATAGGCGTCGGCGGCGGCGCGGACATTACGATAACTGAAAAGACCGAGATAGAACAGCTGCGTGCCTATGTCGGGAGATATGTACAGAAAGGCCTCTCCGATCTTACCGACGATGAGAAGTCGACATTCGCTATTCCCGAAAGGCGATTCATGTCGGTATCGTTCACCGACCTCCGCGGGTTCACCGCCATGAGCGAGAAGATGCGCCCCGAGGAAGTGCGCGAAACGATAAACGCATATCTCGAAGCGGTGATGAAGGCCGTCGAGGATAATAACGGCACCATCGATAAGATCGTCGGTGATGAAGTGATGGCGCTCTTCGGCGCGCCGCGTCATTACAAGGACCATGCGCTGCGCGCCGTGAAGACGGCGCTCGATCAAGTGAGAAATCTCAGGGCGCTGCAGGAAGAATACCTCAAGCACGGCAAAGTGATGCCCGCCTGCGGCATCGGGATCAATACCGGCGAGATGGTCGTGGGGAATATCGGCAGCGAAGCGAGGATGAATTACACCGTGCTCGGAAGTTCGGTGAATCTCGCTGCGCGTTTATGCGGTGCCGCACAGGGGCTGCAGGTCATCTGTACGCAGGCGACACTGAAAGAGATAATGGATAACCTGCCGGAAGGGTGGAATGTACACTCACCCCATCCCCCGGCCCCTTCCCCTCTCTCACAGGGAAGTGAGAGAGGGGAAGGGGAGCGCGTGCAATCACTTGGCGAAAAGACTGAAGGTGTTTTCGATCTCCCCGAAGAGCTACGCGGCGTTGTCGTGAGCATCGGCCCGAAGGACAGTCCGCTCTATCAGTTCCGTTATCTCTACGCAGTAAAAGTGAAAGGCGTCGATGATCCATTGCCGGTGATAGAAGCGGTGTCGGTGGCTGATGAATCCGCGATGAAGTTCACCGTGAAGGAATTCCTTTCCGACGAGAAAGCGGCGAGCACGGAAAAGGTGTTCGGTAAATATCGGTTAATAGAACGCATCGGAAAGGGCGGCATGGCCGAGGTGTGGAAGGCACGCGACATGTTCGGCAATGATGTCGCGGTGAAGATGCTCCTCGCCGGTGAAGGTGCGACATCCGAGCAGCTTCACCGTTTCATGCGCGAGGCGGAAGTGATGAAGCTCCTCGATCATCGCAATGTCTGCCGCGTTGTCGATGTGGGACAGTACGAAGGAATAAGCTATATCGCGATGGAATTATTGCCGGGTGTCACGCTCGGTGATCTTGCAGGTTCATCGATAGCGCATAAGGACGGGGACACGATCGATACTATGGTGAGCAGGGTGGAGGCGGGGAGACACTCACCCCAACCCCCTAGCCCCCTTCCCCTCTCTCCCAGGGACGTGAGAGAGGGGAAGGGGGTAGGGAGCAAAAAGAGCGAGCCGTGGGAAGGGCATGCGCCACGGACGGCGCAGCTCGCGCGAGCCACGGACGGCGACTCGCGTGACGGGGTGAGTGTATGCGCCCTCCCGGTCACGCATGCGCTCGCTATTTTCGATGGCATCTGCGCGGGCGTTGAGTTCGCGCATGAGAAAGGCATCATTCATCGCGATCTTAAGCCCGCGAACGTTATGATAAAAAGGAACGGCGACCCGGTGGTGATGGATTTCGGGCTTGCGCGTTTCGAGCGCGGTGAGGGCGACCTTACGATGACGCAGCAGGTGGTCGGCACCATCGATTATATGGCGCCCGAACAGGCCGAGCTTGCGAAGAAGGCGGACGAACGCTCAGATATATTCTCCCTCGGGGCTATACTCTATTATGTGCTTACGGGAGAGAAGTGGTTCACGTCGAGCGGCAATATACTTTCGGATATCGGATCGCTTCGTGATAAAAGCGTCGTGTCTCCCCGGAGCATCAACGGGAAGGTGCCGAAAGACCTTGAAACGATAGTGCTCAAAGCGCTGGAGAAGGACCCCGTGAGGCGGTATCAAAGCGTAAAGGAGATGCGTGCGGATATTGCGCGTTTCCGCGCGGATGAACCGATACATGCCCGGCCGCCGTCGGTGATGTATATCGTGTCGAAGAAGATGCAGAAGCATAAGGCCATCATCATTCCTTCCGTTGCCGCGGTGTTGATAGGTGTCGTTGCTCTTTTTATCTTCTACGGTGAGCGGCTGAAAGAGGCGTTCACGTGGAAGTATGAATTCACGGAGACGTTCAACGGCGGTCCGCTCGACTATACGAACCGCTGGTATGAGGTGTTCAATAGAGAAAGGGCTTTCGATCCGCTCAAGCGAAATGCCATTGAACATATCGGCATGCAGTCAAATGGTGTGTTCCGTTTCTCAGGGGTGCTTGGGATGGAACAGCTGCAGTCGATCGCTACCG
This sequence comes from Spirochaetota bacterium, assembly GCA_038043445.1. NCBI lineage: Bacteria > Pseudomonadati > Spirochaetota > Spirochaetota bacterium. Next base: position 11,535 of record JBBTBY010000099.1, on the reverse strand, counting down.
TACACGGATCGTTTCGGGCGGTATTCGATGTGCAATTCAAGCGATGCGGTGTTTTTCAGCTTCTTATCGAGAATGCAGATACGAACACGCAAGAACGGTATGCGGTGTACAATATCTCATCTACTCCCAGTGATGTGTATTTCACTAAGAACGGTGTAATGCTTGATACCGCCGTGCTTGGATCATATCTCAAACTGGATCGGCGGTATTCGCTTGTAATGGAAAAAGACGGGAATACGGTCCGTATGTATATCGATGGCAAGCGCATTATCGAATTCTATGACCAGGATACCATACCCGGCGCCGGTGATTACCGTGTCAGTATAGCGGGCAAGGAAGGCGAGGTGATCGATATACATGCGGTAAGGGTATATTCCATGGGGCTTCCGGAAAAAACGGGAACGATAATCGCTGCTGATACGCTGTATCGACTCGGGTATTACAGCAACGCGGCGGTAGAATATGGGAGTATCGCCTCACAATATTCGGGCGAGATGTCAGAACGCGCAGAATTTCAGATCGCCATGTCCCGCCTGCGTGGGGGCGATGCGAACGCAGCAGAAAGATCGTTCGAGCAATACACAAGAAAGCACCCGAAGAGCTTTTATGCCGCATATGCCCTGTATGAACGAGGCAAGATACATCTTGACCTTGGAGATACGAATGAAGCGAATGCTATCTTCGAACAGATCGCCAAGTATCAGCATCACCCGGCATGTAAGCTCGTCATGTATCAGATAACGAAACAGTACATGAACGTCTTTAACGGCTATAGATCAGGGGCCCGTGATGAGAAGCTTTTCTCACAGTTCGAGAATGCACGGGTTGCGATACGCCGCTGGGAATCCATACTTCATGTATCGGGCCGTAATAATTCATTCTTAAGAAGGGCTGCTGAGTTTCTGCAGGCGGCAGGTATGTATGATGATGTGATTAAAAAATATCCGGATCAGCGCCACCAAGTGGCCTGGACTTTGTATCGACTGGGGAGATATGATGATATACTGAAATACTATCCGGAACAACGAGCGGTCTGCTCTTTTACTTTTCATACGTTGGGGCGAAGGAAAGAGATTGTTGATAAGTATCCCGATCAGCGAATTGAGTGTGCAAGCGCGTATAGGCAAATGGGGCAGCCCGAGAGGGTGCTGAGGGAATATCCCGATCAGCGATTTCATTGTGCGTTAGCGCTCACAGAGCTCGGCCGGAATGATGAAGTGCTTCGTAACTATTCAGATCAGCGGTATCCCTGTGCTCGGGCGTTGAATCGGCTTGGCCGATATGATGAGGTGTTTCGCGACTACTCTGACCAGCGGGAACAATGTGCCGCTGCCTTGAAAATGCAGGGGAAATTCAAGGATATAGTCGACAAATACCCCGATCAGCGTTGGTACTGTGCCAATGCGATGATCGCGCTTGGCAGATTTGATGAGCTGCTGACAAAATATCACGATCAAAAAAGGATTTGTCAGTATGCGATCCTTGCCCTAGGAGACTATCAGAGCACGCTCTCGAATTGCATGGGGCAGTACGATTGTCATGCCATCGCCTTGCTGTATACGAAACAATTTACGAACATACTATCCAACTACAGTGATCAGCGTGAGAAATGTGCGCGTACCTATCTGCATCTTGGTGAATACGCGTATGTACTCTCGAACTATACCGAACAGCGTGAGAAATGCTCGCTTGCACTTACGGCATTGGGTGACTATAGCGGTGCGGTGTCGAATTACCCCTATGAGAATGATGCGGTTTATTTTGCACGATCACTTCGTGCGCTCGCTCGGTATATCGATGGCGACAGATTGTCTGCATTCGAAGAATTCAGTTCGCTTTCAAAAGAAGCTATAGACTATAACCGCTGGATGATGCATCATCAATTCTCTCATTTTCTCCTGCCGGGATATCTGCGCTTTATGAGCGACCGCGATACCGTTCTCGCCAAAGAATATAAGCGGATATTCACCGACCACTCGAACGCATGGGGCGGAGAGCTTGCCATCTCTGCTGCATACCTTGCGGGGAAAACGAATGAAGCTGCTATGGAAGACCTCATGCGCGCGCATTACATCCCGACGAGAATAGCACTCCTGAAAGGTATGCGTTTGGAATATGTAAGAAAGCCGAAGGATGCATTGCCGTTCTACCGTGAATACGCGGCGTACACCCAGCCGGAGCGGGAATTCGATCCGGCGATGGATAAATTCGTCGCGTGGCGAATACGAATTCTTTCAGGGAAATAGTGATCCGAGACTATTGCGAAAATATCATCCACTGATCAAAGCACCTGATAAACAGCGACAATTCGTCGTTATCGTAGAGAACAAGGGGATTAAGCCCCTTGCCCTCTCTTTTCGCGACGGTGATTCGATTCAGGACTTTCCCTCATCTATCATTGCGAGTATATTCTCTTCCGGCGTTTCACGTCCCACCTGATCCCCTGTGCCGATGATGAAGCGATTTGATCCCGCGAATGCTTCCTTTATCTCTCGCACCTCGCGGCGTACATCATCAGGCGTGCCGCGTATAAGCGTTTCAACGGTATGCACATTCCCGTTCATAGTAACTTTGTCGGCAAGCGCTTTGCGCACATCGCGAAGCCCCTGTACGCCGTCTACATCGCCGCCGGGTGAGCGCTCAAAGGGGCACACACAGTCGATGCCTGTCTCGGAAAAATCGGATGCGCATTCCATCGACTTGCCGTGGAAATGGATGTGCAGCAGTTTTCCATGCGCATGAAGCTCATCGGCGATGGCCTTGATGAACGGTTTATCCCATTGCCGCCACATGACGGGGCCGATGAGTGAATTGCAGGAGTAGGAGCAGCCGAAGACGAACGATTCATAGGGCGTAGTACGGCATGCTTCGCGGATAAGACGCATCTGATGCGAGAGATACCTCTCACGGAATTGATGCAATTGCTTTTCATCCGCTTCGATGAAATACATGACCGCTTTCTCGAATCCCATGAATCCTGCAATAAAATCGAAGAACGGTGTGCCGAGCCAGAACTCGAGAAGATAATCATTCCCGACCGTGCGGTGCGCGTCAACGGCTTTTGTGAGATCGAACGTAATGTCCGTGTTCGTCGCCATTTCGACGCAGGTGCCGATGTCGGCGGCGTCATCGAGAAGGTATTTTTCCGTCCATGACGGCTCTTCCTTGTCGTACATGCGTACTGATGTGAATGACTTGTCTTTATATGAGATCGTGTTCGTGTGTCGGAGTCTCCCGTCAGCAAGCCGTTCCTCTCTCGATGATCCTTTCGTGTGCGGATTGTTCTGCGCGGCGAACGCAGCACCCCATCCCTCGGTGCCATATTTTTTGAACGTCGTCAAAAGCGCCTGCCAGAGCGGGATATCCTTCTCAAAGCGTATCATGTCGACACCGAGTACTTTTGCCGGATAATAATACCAGAACTCAGGGGCTATCGCAGGCCTGTCGTTCGGCAGCCCGCGATAGGCATTGAGCATTCGCTGTTTCGGCGTGATCATATGCTGTTTCCCATCGTCTGCTACTGTGCGAGCGAGATTTTCAGTATGCCGGTCAGGCGTGCGGCGATCTGGTCGAAACCCTTGTCATTCGGATGTATGCCATCCGTTGTCAACCCCGTTGTATTATCCATGAGTGCAAGACCGTCGACAAGGAAGAGCATCGTATCCTGAGCGCCGGAGACGATCTCGCGAACCGATGCGCGATAGTCCTCAAGGGAGAGCCCGAGCGTGCCCGATGCCCATGCCGGCTCCGATGACCAGATCGGCGTGATGACGAATATCGGCACGGACAACGACGCTTTTCGTATGCGAGTGATGAGGCCGCCGAGGTGTCGCTTGTATTCAGCGAGCGGCCGCGAGTGATAGCGGTCATTGAAGCCGATGAGTATCGTCACGAGATCCGGCTTGCATGCCGCAATAGCATCGCCGTCGGTCTCTTCCGCATGGCGTCCGCCGAAGCCCATGTTCACCACCTGATAACCGAGCGCAACCCCCACCTGATAGGGGTAATTGCGATCGATGCGGCTTGCCTGGAACCCGTGCGTGATCGAATCACCGTAGGCGACGTATCGTTTCTGCGGACGTGGGACCGTCTTTTCAAGAGTGCCGTTCCCGCCGAGGTCAAGACCGAGAAAATCGAGCGATTGGCCGTAGGGAAGGAGGATCTCATAATCATGCGATATGCCTCCCGGCTGCACGGGGATCGTAACGAAGATATCTCCGAGGGGTTTTGCGGCATAGTCTCCCGCCTGTCTGCCGTCGACAAGGATGATGCCATTGACGTTCACGGAATCCTGCCGCTGATGGAGCGCGGTGATGCTGAAGAGCGCTCGAATGTTCGCAGCGCTTGTCCTGAAGCGGATGCGAGCTCCCGGGTTATCATTCTCCAAAGCGCCGCCGGCTTTTATGATCCTATCAAAGCGGGCGTACTGCGGCGTTTTTGTGATGTGGGCGAAGTCGGAATAGTCGATGAGCGGATCTGTCGGGGCGATATTCACCTTCGGAGGCATAGCGGTTGTCGCTTCAGTCAGCTTTTTTTTTTCGATATCGCCGGTACCGATACCGAAAAAAGCGGCTTGGTTCGCCGATACCGCGATGAGCGCTTCCTTCGAGATCGCTTTGGGGAAGACGATGATCTCTGCGATGTTCCCTTTCCATCCCCGCGATGCGACGGGGTCGGTTGCACCGATCACCGCCTTCTGCGTCAATGCCGAGGGGAGGATAAAGCCGTAGGCGTTGTATTCATCGAGCGGCGAAACATCATGCCCGTTCGCGAACGGTACTGATATTCCGTTACGCAGCGCAAGCATGAATGCTTTCGTCGCGGCAGCGATCTTCGTGCTGTTGGCGATGCCGTTGACGATATGCAGCGGTTTGCCGTCACCGCCGAGTATGCCGCGGTATTCCGTGAACGAGGTCTCCGTGCTCCGCGCGACAACGGAGACCGACACGTAGGCGTTCTCGGCGATCTCGAGATACCGTTTGCCGTCGAATTCGAGCGACGGGTTCCTGTTCGGCGTGCGCACGAGCTTTCCCGCATTCACGATGATCGGCTGCTTTGCCGGATCGTTCTGCACGGCATGTTTACCATTTCCCGACTGATCATGCCAGATAGGAACACATACATTTCCCTCTGCTGCAAATGTGCGCAGATCGGGAAGGTTGAGCGTTCCATCGTCGGTAAATCCGATATCGGCGGTCTTGTTGTCCCCCTCGCGGCGGACGGTGATGGCGGGCCCGCCGTATGCAGCGCTGAGTTTGCGCAGTGCATAGATCGCGCATGCGCCATCCGTGACATCGGCGCTCCCGGCGTACGCGGATAATGCTGCAAACACAGCGAGCGCGCCCGGTATGATCATTCTATGCATGGACATCTCCTTATGCAATTACTTTTTCAGATCTTCGACGGCATCGTACAGCGCGTTCACCGCATCGAACGGCGTATCGCGGTCGAACGACCAGGCGCAAAGCGTGATCTCCGGCGCCTTTGCGCTGTCATTGATGATCTGTTCGATCGCGGTGTGCACGGCATCGGGTGTTCGGTTCAGCATGAGGAGCGGATCGATGAGCGGCTGCATATGTATCTTCGGCATTGCGTGAACCGCTGCGGCTATATCAGTACCCGGTCCGAGCTGTATCGCGTTGACGTGCGGGAGCGCGGCGAATGCGTTGATGAGATGCGTCGATGCACCGCAGGAATGATACGTTGCCGAATCGAAGGATGAGGCGATCATGCTGTTCACCGGAAGTACCGATGCGCGATAATGTTCGGCAGAGAGCATTGACGCGGCACAGTCACCCATGTTCACCCGCGTGAGTTTCACTGACAACACATCAGCGATGCGCCCGTATATCGCTTGATATATCTCCCATACTTTGTCCAATACGATACGGGTCCCTGGCGGATCTGTTGCGATGTGTACGAAGATGTCGTCGGAGGTAAGCCGCTGTGCTGTGGTGTACGGCGTATGAATGGTCATAACCCCGCTTTTTACGCCGAAAGTATCGGCGTTGCCGTAGCGCATTCGCATCGCTTCATACTGTTCGAGCACGGTATCGATGACGGGGTGTGACGCAGCGGCTTTCGCGTCGATGCGCGCGATCTCTTCGATGCTTTTCCCGCGCCAGGGTGCGCCGAGGCTTTCAACCGTGCCGTCCTCGGGGAATATCCACTCCGCCCCCTGCGTTCGCATGATGAGGTCTACCGGCTGAATAAAAATGTTCGCCGAAGGCTTCGAATGGACTGCGCCGACCCCGTGAGCACCGAACGTGTCGTGAAGGAATTCACTTTCAGTGCGCTCTACCTTCTCGCGGTGAGCGATATCGAAATAGAACGCTTCGCCATAGGTTGTGCCGGTGTGCTTCGTGTAGAATGCCGGCATGAAGTTGAGACTGACGTTGATGCTCATGCTGCGCCCTTACCGCGATCCATCCACGAGTGATCTGAACGCGGCGATATAGCAGTTCGCAATGACCTCATGGCCTTGGTCATTGGGGTGTGTCCGGTCCGGGAGAAGCTCCGGCTTTCCCTCCATCACAGCATAAACGTCGACGAAGGCGCATTTATATTTTTCTGCCGCAGCCTTGACCGCTTCGCGGTAGGCAAGATGCAGTTCCCGGCTCCCTTTATCGTACACGCCGTTGGCGTATGGTTTTCCGTCTGCCGTCCACACGGTATAGTGCTCTATCCATGTCGGGCCGCCGAGCATGACGAGCGCTTTCGGCGAGCTTCGGCGTACCGCCGCGACGATGCTTTCAAGCGCCGAGCGGTATTCATCGAGGGGCGTGGCCTTGCGCATATCGTTGAGACCGAGCATGATGCAGACGAGGTCGGGCGTGAACGCGGCGATCGTTTCACCGCTGCCGCGCTGGGCAATGGCGCCGGTGCCGGGTTTTGCGAGGTTCGTCATCGCGCTCACGGTGTATTTTTTTTCGAGCATTATTTTAAACAGCATCGGCCATGAACGTTCGCGCGACGATGCATTGCCGCCGAAGGTGATGCTGTCGCCGTGGAACGCGATGCGTTCAATGGCCGTGGGTACGGCAAGCGTGAGATCGTCGATCACAAGCGGTTTTTCCATCGGGGTTGCTCCCGGTTCGAATCGATAGAGCGCCTTCGGTTCTTTTATCGTTCCCTGCCACACCAGCGCACGGTTCTCATCGAGGACGGTCACCGATGCCCCGATGATGCGCGGCATACCGATGTCTGCATGATCGGTACGGTTGTATATCACGATGGCATCGATGACGCTTGCTGCGCCGAGGTCGACTTCGAGCCATTCATCACCGTTCTTCGTTGAATTGACGGATGCGCCCTGCCAATTGCCGTTGGTGTTGCCGTCGACGACACGTTCCGGGCCTGCACCGCCGTAGACACTCGATTGCGTTGCGGGCTTTTTCAGCGCGACATTCACATTCCCGCTCATGACCTCAAGTTCTGCAATATGAATATAATTACCCGTGAGCGCAAGACGTACAAAACGTCCTTTGATGTCAGCCCCGAACACCGGCAGCGCTGTAAGGATGCATGCGAATGCGAGAAATCTTTTTTTCATAACCCCCTCCAGTCGACGGTTACGGGCGCTTTGCCTTTTGCCGAGTCGAACATCGCGCCGATCACCGCATCCACATTGAACCCGTCGATAACATCGGACATGCCTTGAACGCGCTTTTCGATGCAGTCATGGAAATATTTCATCTCATTGTCGAACGGATTGACGATATCGAATCGATACTCTGCTGTTGTTCCGGTCTTATTGTCATAGTGCGTAAGTATCGGGGCATGCCGTTCCGGCTTATCCCAGACAACGGACGTGAACGTGAGCCGGCCATTTGTGCCGTTCACCTCGATGTATTCATCCCAGCCGAGCCGCTCAAGCCCCACCTTGTTGAGGGGATGTGCGGCCGTTTCGAACGCTGCGGTCGCACCGTTGTCGTATTCGAATATCGCCGCTGCTTTTCGATCTATCTTTGACCCGGGGATGGTATCGATGTTCGCGTATACGTTTTTCGGCCGTCCGAGAAGCCAGAGCATCATATCGAGCATATGGCTCCCCGCGCATTTGACGATCGCGCCGCCGTAATTCTTCATGATCCATTCATGGTTCGCGCCGGTTTCGAGGTTAAAAAGATCACCCCACGGCTGATATGACCGCACGTTCGCGCTGAATATGCGCCCGAGCGACGGCAAGATCTCCTTTGCTTTCTGCGCTGCCGGGAAGAACCGCTTCATGAACGCGGTGAAGAACAGTATCTTCGATCTTTTGACCTTCATCGAGACCTCGGCGGCTTCATCGGCATTGTCCATCATCGTTTTCTCGCAGATGATGTCTTTTCCGGCGTTGAGCGCGGCAAGCGCTATCTCTTTATGAAACCGGCTGTGCACAAGGATGGCGACGGCATCCACGTTCTTGTCATCGATGAGCGTACGGTAATCCTTCGAGTATTTCGCGCCGAATTTATCCGCCCACGGCTTCGCCGCCGTTTCGTTCAAGTCGGCGATATGCGTTATAGGCGCGCCGGCCTTCTCAAGTCCGTTGAAATGGAAGCGGGATATATTCCCCGCGCCGATGATCCCAAATTTGACTGACATGCATCACTCCCGAACAAGGGGCTGCAGCCCCTTGCTCTTTTGCTCACAGAATTCCCAGTACACTTCCAGCATATATTCGTAATTCTCAAGCGGCATGCCGGGGAATATCGTGTTCGATGTCCCGAAAATATATCCGCCGCCCTTCGATGCATGCTCGAGGCAATACAGTGCCGATGTCCGTATCGCATCCTTCGGCCCGTCCTGGAGCAGACTGCACTGCACATTTCCCATGAGTGCCATTTTTCCGTGCGTGCGCGCCTTCACCTGCGCAATATCCATGCCCGCCATCGGATCGACGGATTGAAAGCAAGCCGCTCCGAGAGCGATATAATCATCGAGTACGTCCATGATATTCCCGTCGGTGTGGACGAACGGGAGCACGCTGCGCTTTTTGATATGTGCGACCTCTTCCGCGAGATAGGGGAATATGAATTCGCGCATCTGTGCTGGTGATATGAACGTGCCTTGATTGAAGGCGACGTCGTTCACAACGTGGATGAAGTCCGCACCAGCATCGGCAAGTTTGTCGAAATCGACGATGGCACGGTCGCGCTTTCGCTTTGCTTCTTCATGGATCCGCTCCGGATGATCCATTATGTCGATGGAGAATTGCGTCCAGTCGCTCGTGCTGTCGATCGAATGGATCGTATTGCCCACAATGCTCCCGATCAGTATCGATTCGCCAAAAAGTTTTTTTGCCGCGCGTACGCCGGTCGGATCGCTCCACGGCCAGAATACGGCAAGCGCATCCCATTGATATCGTTCTGCGACCTTTGCGTATATAGCCATACAGTCGTCGATGAGCCGTTCGCGTTCTTTGCCGCTGACCGTTGCCCAGATATTCCTGTCGGGGAAATGCATGCCGAACGCTTCTTTCTCAAGCTCGAACATCACCTCGAAGTGAGGGGGGCGATCGGGCTCCTCGAAGCGGAGCGTTTTGAGCATTCGTTCTTTTCCGGTCATGGCTGCTCCGGCATGACGATGACTTTTATCGAGCGCGAACTGTCGGCAGCGACGTTCATCGCTTCCTGTATTTCGCTGAGCGGGAAGCGATGCGATATGATCGCGTTCCCGTCGAGAACGCCGTCGGAAAGATACCTGAGCGCGAGCGGCGTATAGAGCGCCGGGGATGCGAATGATGCGCGTAATTGCAGTTTCTTGAAGTGAAAAGCGTTCACATCGAAGCGGCAGAACGCATGTTCGCCATGACCGATGCCGATGAACGATATTATCGCTCCCTTTGCGGCGACGGTGAACGCGTCGGGAAGCACGGTCGGCGGCGCGGTAACGATGATGCGGTCTATTGCGCGGGGGAACTTGTATGAAGCAAGCGGCGTTCTGTCCGGATTGATGATGCTTGCGCCGAAACGTTCAGCCGCGGCAATACGCGCTTTATTCGTCGAATTCCCGCTCATGAAAACCGATCGAGCACCCATGCGCTTGACGAGGGAGAGCGCCATGAGACCGATCGTGCCAGGCCCGATGATAAGTACATTCGAATCCGGCGTGATATCGGCAAGACGTATCATATCGATGGCCACACCGAGCGGTTCGGAAAGACAGGCGATATCGGGCGAAAGATGCGTGGGGAGGGTGCAGAGTGCCGGCGATATCATCTCCTCAGCCATGCCGAACGATGTTTTATGGAAGAAACTCTTTATATCGGTACAAAGCTCCTGTTCCGTGTCTTTGCAATTGTCGCATGCACCGCAGGCGGAGGCGCTTTCCAAAGCGACGGTATCGCCTTTTTTTACGCGTGTAACGGCACTTCCCGTTTCCACTACCGTCCCGGCAACTTCATGGCCGAATGGGCTGTGCTTCGAAAGTCCGTTCTTTGCATTGGCTATATCGGTGCCGCAAATGCCGGAGGCTTTCACCGCGATGCGTATCTCATCCTGTGCGAGCGGCCAGAGCGATGTTTCGCGCATCTCGATATCGGCCATCGTTCGTATGTATGCTGCCTTCATAGCGCCTCCCGGACGGTCATAATATACTGAGGCGGGGGCTCTCGGGGAATGGACAAAGTGACCGGGGATGGACGATTTTCAGGTCGATCTCCCCGCGTTTCTTTTGAACTGCACGGGCGATACCCCGGTGATCTTCCTGAACACCCGTGAGAAATAATAGGGGTCTTCATAGCCTACGGCGCTTGCCGCTTTCTGCACCGACATGCCGCCGGCGAGCATGCGCCGTGCGATATCGACGCGAAGCTCATGGATATATTTCAGCGGCGAACGGCCGGTCTTTTTCTTGAACGCTGTCGTGAAGTAGTTTTTGTTGAGATCATATCGCCGCGAAAGGATGGACAGGTCGATGTCCTTTGCAGCGTTCTTCTTCATGAAGTCGATGGATTCCTCGACGAATCGCGATCGAGCGGATGCTGTACTGCGTGACAGGAGCAGCCATGCACAGCGGACAAGGTGCGGGATGATATCGCTCTTTTTCTGTCTGAGCTCATCGAGCATGAAATGGAAGAGATACGTAAGCGAGAAGCCGCCCGCCGATATCACTGCGGGGGCGAAGTCGACCGCTTCGGCAATGAATCCGCTGTACAGTATCGATATCCCGCGCTCCCCCGCCTGTTCCCGGTGGCGGCATTTCGGCGGGATGAGAACGACCGTCCCTGCGTTGACGGCATGGACCTCATCATCGAGCGTGAACGTTCCGCTCCCGGAGACGATATATGCCAACTCAGCATACTCATGGACGGTGAAACCGTTGTCGTGCAGCGATGCAAAGGAATAGGCGATGGTGTACAGCGATTCGAGATCGTCTGAGGTATCCTGTGCTGCGGTCTTTGGCATGCGGAGAGTATATACCGGCTGACAGGTTATTTCAAAGTATCCGGTTGTTTCGTAATATACCCTGTCAGGTTCCCGACTATGGTGAGGACACGCCATTCAACATTACGCTTATAGAGGTCCATGCTGAAGAAAAAGTCAAGGA